>CAKTCH010000027.1 GCA_934538895.1 uncultured Alphaproteobacteria bacterium | reverse complement strand
ACCGGAATCGGTATGGTTGATTCGCCACGTCTTTTCCGACCGCCGCCGCTTACAGTTTTCTGCCAGGGACTTCCATGAGTAATAACGACAGCTTTGAAAACTTTGAGATTCTGGAGCCAGACGATGTTCCGGCGGTCGCGCGCGCGCAGGAAAAAGCGCCGCCGCGCAGCGCCGCGCAGTCGCTGGTGCGGCAGGGCGGCAATCAGGTGAAAGGACAGGGTTCCGGCGGCGGCGGGCCCGGCGCGCCGCGTGGTGGCCGTATCGGCGAGCGTCTGGTCGCCGAGGGCATGATCACCGAAGATCAGTTGAACGTGGCCCTGCAGGAGAAGAAAGTATCCGGCAAGCTGCTGGGCGAGGTGCTGGTCGATCTCGGCTTTATCAGCGAAGAGGCGCTGACGGCGTTTCTCGCCAGGAGTTCCGGTTTTGAGGTTTTCGACCATAAGCACACGCTGATCGACGGCGATGCGCTGGCCCTGATGGATAAGGAAATGGCTTTGAAACACCAGGTTCTTCCGGTTTCGATCAGCCGCGAGGAAGTTGTGGTCGCCATGGCCGATCCGTACGACATTATGGCGATGGATGCCGTGCGCCGCCTGATACCGAAGGGCGTCACGATCAAGACGCAGGTGGCGACGCCGTCTATTCTCTCGGAAGCGATCGACGCAGCCTATGGTTATGCCAGCTCGATCAGCGCTATCATGAAGGAACTGGAAGAGGGCAAGGCGCCCGATCTTACCACGCTGAAAGAAAACGAAGCCTACACGCACCCGATCGTACGCCTGGTCAACGCGCTGGTGTTCGATGCGGTGAAGCTCGGCGTATCCGATTTGCACTTCGAACCCGAAGAGAATTTCGTGCGTCTGCGCTATCGCCTTGATGGCGTGCTTTATACCGCGCAAATATTGCACAAGCAGCACTGGAGTGCGATTTCCCAGCGTATCAAGATCATGTGCAACATGAATATCGCCGACAAGCTGGCGCCGCAGGATGGCCGTTTCAACTTGAGCGTCGGAGGCCGCGAAGCCGATTTCCGCGTGTCGTCGCTGCCGACCGTGCATGGCGAAAACATCGTCATGCGCGTTCTCGACCAGAGCCAGAACATCATCCCGCTCGCCAAGCTGGGCTTCAGCCCGCATAACCTTGAACTGATCCACGCCGCGCAGAAGCGCCCGGAAGGCGTGATCATCGTAACCGGCCCGACGGGCTCGGGTAAGTCGACGTCGCTCTATTCGATGATCAACGAGATCAATAACGTGGAAGTGAATATCCAGACGCTGGAAGACCCGGTGGAATATTCGCTGCCGATGATCCGCCAGACCGCGATCCGCGAGGGCGTGCTTGATTTCGCCGACGGTATCCGCGCGCTGCTGCGTCAGGACCCGGACATCATCTTCATCGGCGAGATCCGCGACGGCGTGACCGCCGAGATGGCGCTGAAAGCCGCCATGACCGGCCACCAGGTTTATACGACGCTGCACACCAACGATTCTTTCGGCGCGATTCCGCGCCTGCTTGACCTGGGCCTGAAGCCCGGCATGATCGCGGGCGCGATCATCTCGATCTTCGCGCAGCGCCTTGTGCGTAAAGTCTGCCCGGATTGCCGCGTGGCGCACACGGCGACGGATGAGGAATGCCGCATCATGAAAATGGACCCGGCCAACCCGCCGACGATTTACAAGGCGAAACAGGGCGGTTGCCAGAACTGCAAGGGGCAGGGTTACAAGGGCCGTATTTCGATAGCAGAAATCCTGTTCATGGACGAGGATCTGGATGCGATTATTGCCAATGGCGGCAGCAAAGCCGATTTGAAAGCCAAGGCTGTGGAAAAAGGCTTCAAAAATATGAAAGACGATGGCATCCTGAAGGTCCTTGAGGGAATCACTACCCTCGAATCCTTGGCGACCGCCGTTGATCTCAATAAGTAAAGTTCATTCTTATGGCAACAAATCAGCGCTTTAAATATCGCGGTATCAATATGAAGGGACGTCCCGTGCGGGGCGTCATGGGGGCCGCCAGCGAGGTTGACCTGTATGCACGATTGCAGTCATCCGGGATCGAACTGGTGCAATGCAGTTCGCTGGACAAGAAAAAAAGTCTGCTGTCTGGTATCCGCTTCGGCAGCGGCGTCAAGGTGCGCGACCTGATCCAGCTTTTCATGCATCTGGAACAAATGCAGAGCGCTGGCGTGCCCATGCTGGATTCTCTGGCCGATATTCGTGACACCACCGAGCAGGACGGCTTGCGCGACATGATGGCGGAAGTCCACCGCGACGTGTCGGAGGGCAGCTCTTTGTCCGAAGCTTTAGCGCAGCACCCCAAGGTATTCACAAACCTGTATATTTCGCTGATCGCGGCGGGCGAAGAGACGGGTGATCTCACCTCGTCTTACCTGCAGCTGGTCAAGTATCTCAAATGGGTCGACAAGATGCAGGCCAAGGTCAGGAAGGCCACGCGCTATCCTATAATCTTGGTGATAGTTGTGATCCTGACCGTGGTGATCATGCTGGGCATGGTCGTGCCGCAGATCGTCGGTTTTATCAAGAATCTCGATCAGGAACTTCCATTTTATACGACATCGCTGATGGCGACGTCCGAGTTTTTCCAGGCTTACTGGTGGGCGATTCTGGCAACGCCCGTTATTCTGGCAATCGCATGGATCGCCGCGCGCCGCATGTCGGACGATATCGCCTATCGTCAGGATGTGTTCGTGCTGACGATGCCCATCTTCGGCCCGCTGATCCGCAAGATCAATATCGCCCGTTTTTCCCAGACGTTCGGCGCGCTTTTTGCCAGCGGCATCGACGTGCTGCAGGGGTTGGATCATGCCAGTAAAACCGTCAATAATCTGGCGATCGCCGATGCTCTGGAAGGTGTAAGGGAGCAGGTAAAGGCGGGCAGCCCCCTGTCGGAAGCCTTCAACGCCTCCGGGGAATTCCCGAGCATGGTTGTCAGAATGCTGAAGGTAGGTGAGGAATCCGGTAACCTGACCGTGGTGCTGGACCAGGTGTCCGAATTCTATACCGCCGACGTGGATGAGGCGGTTGAAGGTCTTATCGCAATGATTGAGCCTTCCCTTACCGCTATCCTTGGTGTTATGATTCTATGGATCGCTGTCGCGGTCTTCGGCCCGATCTACTCCAGCTTTGAAAACCTGGACATTTAAAGGTCGTTCGGGGCAGGGCAGGGAAGAAGGGGTTCAAAAGGTTTTTCTATGGCGCTCGCATTAATGTCACCTAACCGTACTGTGCTCCTGATCGGAGACGAGTCGCTGTATATCTACAGCGTCACGGCACGCGCGACGCGCTTTATCGACGCGGTAGCCTGGGGCGCCGACGATTTCGCCCGCACGGTTGAGCGTTTGTTGCGTAAGGAATGCGGCGGCAAGCCTGTGCTGATCCTCAACGATATGACGGATCAGTACTTCAAGGGCGGCCAGCGCCTGCCGAATGTCGGCATGATGGACAGGCAGAATGTCCTGAGACGCAAGCTGCAAGTCGCTTTCCCCAACTATCCCATTCGCGGTGCTTTGCAGATCAAGCAGAAGAAGGGCGCCCGCGCGGCCACGGGCGGCGACAAAGCCGCGTCGGCCCGCGTTTCCGGCGACTTGTATTTATTCGCAGGCGTGCCGATGGCCGAGCCGTTGGTCAAGACGTTTGAAGCCGTGAAGACATCGATGGTCGCCGTGGCCGGTTTTACGCTGTTGCCGGTGGAGGCGTCCGACATGGTGCGTGCCTTGTCCGTCAAACTGGCAGGCAAGGAGCGTCGCCCGAGCGAGTGGGCCATTTTTATTGGCCAGCATCAAAGCGGCGCCCTGCGTCAGGTCGTGACGCGTAACGGCCAGCTGGCGATGACGCGTATCACGTCCGTGGTTTCGGCGGATGGCGACCATGAAGCCTGGGCGCTGGATGTCTATCAGGAATTCAAAGCCACGCTGGGCTACCTGTCCCGTTACGGTTACAGCGGTGAGGATAGTACGGATCTGATGGTCGTGGCCACGCCGGAAGCCGGTGACGCGTTGGAACGTATGATCGACCTGCCGTGCCATTACTCGTCCTTTACGGCGAACGAGGCGGCCCGCTTGCTGGGTATGACTATTGGTGTGCAGGAAAACCCCGGCCTTGCCGATGCTCTGCACGCCGCATGGTGTGGCCGCAAAACAGGGTTCATCCTGAAAATGGATGCCGCGGACCTGAACCGAATCCACCAGCCGCGTCAGGCGGCGGCGGCGGTCATTTTCCTGCTGCTGGCCGGTACGGCCTACCTGACATGGGATACCGCGAGCGGGATGCAGGCTATGATGACCGCCAAGTCGGAAATCAGCGATGAGAAACACACGCTGGGGCAGGTGCAGGCCGAATACGATCAGGAAGTAAAACGCCTGGAGGCCATGGGTTATGACGTCAAGCTCATCCAGGCGGGCATGAATACATTCGATGCGCTGGAAAAGGGGCGCATGGATACCATAGCGCTGCTCAAGAAAATCTCGGAAGGCCTGGGTAATGAATTGCGCGTCGATAAGATCGTCGTGAACGATCTGGCATATAACACCGCCAGACAGTCGGCTGTCGACCTGACGCGTTTGCGCGATGCGGCGATGGCGGCGGCGAGCGGTCAGGAAATCGAGTCCCGCGTTGAAACGACGATTTTCATGAGTTTCCCGCAAACCATAACGCCGGAAGAGGGGCGCAAACAGATCGACGATCTGGAACGCCGCCTGAAATCGCTGCTGCCGACCAGCATGGTCTGGATTGAAAAGAACGTGGGTAGTAAGGACTACACGGAAGTGACCTCGGGCGAGGTGGGGCGCGACAGGGATATGACGGTGGAAGAGTTGGATATGAAAGCTGAAATTCGCATTACGGGGCCGCTGTCATGATAAAGTTGATCGGCGCGAAACGCCTGATAATCATTGCCGTGCTGACGGGGCTGTGCATCGTGCTGGCGGGGGCTTCCTATATGCTCATCAAGCCCGAGAACGAGCAGGTGACCCGGGAGCTTGCGAAATTGAAATCCGATATAAATTTCAAGCGCTCCGAAACCGATCGTTTCCGTCAGGAAATGACGGAGATCCAGAGCGAGAAAAACACGTTTCAGAGCTTGCAGACGCTGGGATTTCTGGGCGAACAAAGCCGCCTGGAGGCACGTAAGCGTATCGAAGCGATCCAGAGTTATTCCCGCGTATTGTCTGTGCGCTATGACATTGCGCCGGGCAAGGTTGAAAATGCCGAGACGGCTGCGGATGCCGATCAGGTTCTCCTGAAAACCGAGATCAAGATCGATCTCGACGCGCTGGATGACGCGGATGTATATAAATTCATTCACCTGATGGAGAACGCCTTCATCGGCCATATATCCGTGACGTCATTCGAGCTTGAGCGTGTGCTGGATCTCAATGAAGTGACGTTGCGCCAGATCGGCAGCGGTATTCCCGCCGTATTGGTAAAAGCGAAAATCGTGCTGAACTGGCAGACGCTCCTGAGTCGTCAGCAGGCGGCGCTGATCGGTGCGGGCACCGCGCCGGCCGGGGGGATATAATCATGATGCACGACAGGAAAACGCACTTGATAAAAAGATCATGGCTGGCCGGCGTGGCGCTGGTGGCGCTGGCTGCTGTGGCGATTGTCATGCCATCCTCTGAAAAATCATGGGCACAGAATATGCCGCCGCAACCGATGGCCGTAGCGTCGCCGGAAACGCCTGCTGGTATCGTCGTTACGCCGCCCGCGCCGATGGAACGGATGCCGCCGTCTATCAACCCTTTGATGGGCGTACCGGCGGCACCGCCTGCCGTCAATGCCGACGATACGCAATTCTCATCAGGCACGTACGAAGCGCTTGATCCGGCAGCATTCAGTAATCTGGAAGAAGCGATGGGCAGTATGGCTGTTCTGCGCAAGAACGTGACGCCGCCGGAAGATGTGGGAACGCTTGTGTTCACGCTCTGGCAGCACGCGTTGTTGCAGGATGCCAAGAAGCTGTTCAGGACGCGCCGTCCTACGGAATCTGAAATTGCCGCCGCCGCGGACGGCAGCGCGGTGGAGCAAAGGCCGCGCGGCACGCGTGAAATCGGCCTGAGCGGCATTCTGTATAAAGGCAAGGATAACTGGGTCGTCTGGCTGAACGGTAAGCGGTTGGCGCCGAATGCCATTCCCAAGGAAATCATCGATATCCAGGTGCATAGCACATATATCGACCTGAAATGGTTCGACGCCTATACCAACCTGATCTATCCGATCCGTATCCGCCCGCATCAGCGCTTTAATCTGGACTCGCGCATATTCCTGCCGGGTATTACGGCGGATGCGGCGGCGGAGTTGCAGGCAGTTTCGACGGGTTTGCAATAAACCATGGCTGATATTGCTCTTTCAATCGACCACATCAAAGTCTCTTACGGTAAGGGTCTGGTGCTGGACGATCTCAGGTTGCAAGTGGCCGCAGGGGAAATGTTCGGCCTGATGGGGCTGAACGGTGTGGGTAAAACCACCTTGATCAAATCCGTTCTGGGGCTGCGCGATCCCGATGCCGGGGATATCCGTATTTTCGGCGCGGACCGCCTGTCCATGCAGAGCAAAAAGCAACTGGCCTACCTGCCGGAACGCTTCGACCCGCCATGGTTCCTGTCAGGCATGGAATTTATTAAATTCTCGCTCTCGCTCTACCGGACGCCGTTTGTGGAATCCGCAGTGAAAGACGCGGCGGTGCGACTGGCGCTGGACCCGGCGGTACTGAAGAACAGGGTGCAGACTTTTTCGAAAGGGATGCGCCAGAAGCTGGGCTTGCTGGCGACGATACTGACCGGCTGCCCGTTGCTGATTCTCGACGAGCCAATGAGCGGCCTAGACCCGCGCGCCCGCGCGCTGGTGAAGGATGTATTGCGTGACGTAAAGGCGCAGGGGCGCACGGTTTTCCTGAGTTCGCACATTCTCTCCGATATGCAGGAGCTTTGCGACCGCGTCGTCATCCTGCATGACACCAAATTCCAGTATGAAGGCACGCCGCAAGGATTGCTCCAGTACGGCCAGTCCGGGAATATCGAGCGGGCCTTCCTGAATGTGATCGATGGCCGCCGCGCAGCCTGAGGTCCGGAATTTTATATAAAGTTTTGGAAAATAGGGAGCTTCCGCATAATCCGGGAATTCACTTGGCGCGGGAAGTCTGCTAGAATCGGCGGGCGATTTGAAATTTATGGCGGTTTCGCCTCTTTTGCGAAGGAATAACGGCAATGACGTCCGACAAGAATGATGACCTGGATCTGGAGATGGATATGGGTGCGGATATGGACGAAAACGAAAATATCATCGATGTAGATGGCATTGATGAGCCTTTGAGCGCGTCGCCGCTGGGCGCTGCCGACGAATATGATTCCGATGAGGACGCGTTTGATGACGAGGAAGGGCAGCCAGAGCCCGTACATAAAAAGTCCGGTGGCATGGCCAAAGTGGTGGCGCCGCTTCTGGTGCTGCTGGCTGCCGGGGCCGCTGGCGGTTACATTGTTATGAATCCTTCCGTTCTGGGCGGCGGGTCGCCCGCGCAGGTGCAAACCCAGCCGGCCCCGGTTCCGGAATCCGATACCGCCATGTTGCCGCCACCGGATGTTGTTCCCGACATGCCGTCTGCGACGGAACTGGCAGCTGCTGGCACGCCGCCGCAGCCGTTGGCAAACCTGAATGAAACACCGGCGGAAATGCCTGTCGCCGATGTCGCCGTACCGGAAATATTGCCGGAAGATATCGCGGTGGATATACCCGCGCCGCCTCCGGTTGATCCGAATGCCCCTGTCGAGGATACAGCGCAGGTGCTGGCGGGCAGCGATGTGGCTGTAACGCCCGAATCTGTGAATATGCCGGTGGAAGTGGCTGCTCCGGAAGCCGTACCTGAAGTGACGCCTGAAATAGTGGCGACTCCCGAAGTGGCCCCCGCTGTGCCGACGGCAGAAAATGTAACCGAACCGACTTTCGTGCCGGCGCCGCCGGAAGGTCAGCCTGTACCTGCCGCCACCCCTGTCGAGGTCGTAAACCCTGCGGCACCGCCCGTGATGAACATACAGGATATAGCAGGAACGCCTGCGCCGGTAACGACGCCTGCTGGCGCGGCGCCCGCGGCGGCATCGGGGCAGTCTTCTGCGCCTGCGCCTTCATTGCCGCCGGTTAATGCAGCGAACGTCTATTATGATTCATTGAGCCAGGTGCCCACAGGCGCGATGGCCACAAGCGTCGGCCCGCGCGAGGTCAATCCGGTACTCGAACCGGCGTCGAAAATGGTCGTCGTCAACAAGGATAAGGGCGAGGGGTCCGAGGCGTCTTTGCTTGTGGCCGCAAACCGCGCGCTGAAGTTGCAGCGCTATGACGCGGCGCTGGAAATGTATGACCAGCTTTATGCCAGGAACAAGCGCGACGCGCGCATCCTTATGGGCCGCGCCGTCGCCCAGCAGAATATAGGCCTGAGCGAGTCCGCGATCCAGAGCTACGAAGAGGTTCTGGCGCTTAAACCCGATAATGCCGAGGCGCTGGTCAATATGATGGGGCTGGTGCGCAAGCAATATCCGGAAGTGGCGCTGCGCCGGTTGCTGGATATGTATGCCCGCCATCCGAACAACGCCGGCATCGCCGCCCAGATCGGCATTACCAATGCGGGGCTTGGCCATTATGACGATGCCATGCGCTACCTCGGTATCGCCTCCACGCTGGAACCGCGCAACGCGCAGCATCTGTTCAATATGGCTGTCGCCGCCGACCGCCAGGGCAATAAGGCGATGGCGATCCAGCTTTATGAACGTGCGCTGGAAACGGATGTGATGTATGGCGCAAGCCGCAGCGTTCCGCGTGAAAGCATCTATGACCGCCTGTCTGTCCTGCGCCGCGGCTAATCGCCTGCGATGCCTGAAGGTCTGGCGGGTTTTATCTTTCTTATCCCCTGGGGTTTGTGCCTTGGCAGCTTTGCCACGGCACTGATCGCCCGCATCCCCGCGGGGCGCTCATGGATCGCATCCCGCGCCAAAGCGGAAAGATCCGCCTGTCCGCATTGCGGACACAGGCTCGGAGTCCGTGATCTTATTCCCCTGTTTTCATGGTTGTTTCTGCGCGGGCGCTGCCGTTATTGCGGCCATCCTGTCGGGTGGCGGTATCCTGCGGTTGAATGCCTGACATTGCTGATGTGCTGGGTCGTTTACGCTGCATGGGGGTGGAATGCGCAAGGGCTGGTATTGCTCGTCGCGGTGCCGTTCCTTGTCAGTATGCTGGTGATCGACCTGGAACACATGATTCTGCCGGATCAGTTGCAGGTTATCCTGTTCGTTCTGGGGCTGGTTTTTGTGTCCTTTGGCGGTGGTCCGGTAGTCGATGCCTGTTCGTCGGCGCTGCTGGCGTCGCTGGTTTATTTTGCGGTGGCGTATGCGCTGGCAAAGGGGGGGGCGCTGGTTTTCAGGCGCGATGCGCTGGGCATGGGTGATGTAAAGTTTTTTGGCGTAGCCGGGTTATGGCTGGGATGGCTGGCGCTGCCCGCCTTCATGATGATCGCCGGGATTGGCGGCGTACTGCTGGGGTTAGGGTGGAAATTTGTCGTAAGATCGCCGCGCTTTCCCTTTGGCCCCGCGCTGATCTTTTCCTTCTTTATATTGCTTTTGATGCGCGCGCCTGTGGTTTCCGCATGGTTAAACCCTTTCCTCCAGACCCTTCCGGGGTTATCCTGAAGCACTGGTGGATTCTGTGCGGGTGGGGTGGTCCGATCTTAACCTTCCGTTTGGACTTTTCCGGTAAAACATTAGGATAGAACGTTTTTCCCGCCCAGCTCCCCGACGGAGGTTATCTTGGACATTACCCAGCTTCTGGCTTTTACGATGCAGAATAATGCTTCGGACCTCCATCTGAGCCCGAACAACCCGCCGATCATCCGCGCGCACGGCGAATTGAAGCGTATCAAATCCGACCCGTTGCGCAGCGACGATATCCGCACCATGCTCTACTCGGTGATGACCGAGGACCAGCGCGCCGATTTCGAACGCGACATGGAACTCGACTTCGCCATCGCCTTCGGCGAGAAGGCCCGTTTCCGTGTCAACATCTTCACCACCCGTACCGGCACGGCAGCCGTATTCCGCAGCATTCCTTCGCTGATCCCGACGATGGAAGACCTTGAACTGCCGAAGGTGATGAAACGTTTCGCCGAGCTGGAAAAGGGGCTGGTGCTGGTCACGGGCCCCACCGGTTCCGGTAAATCGACGACGCTGGCGTCGCTCATCAATTATATCAACGAAAACGAAGCGCGCCATATCATCACGGTGGAAGACCCCGTCGAATTCTTTCACACATCGAAGAAAAGCCTTATCAATCACCGTGAGTTGGGGACCGATACGAAATCGTTCGCCCGCGCGCTCAAATCGGCGTTGCGCGAAGACCCCGACGTCGTACTGGTGGGGGAGATGCGCGACCATGAAACGATCTCGCTGGCGCTGACCGCGGCGGAAACGGGTCACCTTGTTTTCGGCACGTTGCACTCGAACACAGCCGCCAAGACCATCGACCGTATCATCGACGTATTTCCGACAGGCGATAAAGAGATGGTGCGCGCGATGCTCGCAAGCTCATTGCAGGGCGTGGTATCGCAGACGCTTTTGAAGAAAGTCGAAGGCGGGGGCCGTGTGGGCGCTTTTGAAATTCTTGTCGGTACGAACGCCGTGCGTAACCTGATCCGCGAGAACCAGGTCGCGCAGATGTACTCTATGATCCAGACGGGCTCGCGTTACGGCATGATCACGATGGAAGACGCCATCAGGCAATTGCTGGAGGCTGGTATCGTCGATAAAGCCGAAGCGCGCCGCGCATTGCTGAAAACCACGGATGAGGAAGAGGCCCCTGAAGAAGACGCCGCTGAAGAGGGGGGGCATGGGGGCCGTCCGGGGCGTCCGGTGGATGGTGCGCGGGGCGTGCCGTCACCCGCGGAAGATGAGGGGTATTCATTTTGAGTAACGCGCCGGCAGTCCTGCGTTATTTTCAGGCCATGAACGAGCGTCAGGCGAGCGACCTGTACCTGACGGTAGGGTTTCCACCGGCCCTGCGGATTGAAGGCACGCTGGAGCCGATCAGGCCCGAGCCGCTGACGGTCGATGAACTGAATGAAATTATCGCGTCCATCCTGACGAACCGCCAGCGCCGCGAGTTTGAAACCCAGATGGAGCTGAATACTTCGCTGGATGTCGGGCGCTTCGGGCGCTTCCGCGTCAATTGCCTGCGCCAGCGCCAGTTTCCGGCGCTGGTCTTGCGCCGCATCGTATCCAAGATTCCCACTTTTACGGAATTGCGGCTGCCGTCCGTGCTGGAGCGCCTGTCACTGGAAAAGCGCGGTCTGATCCTCGTCACCGGGATGACTGGTTCAGGTAAATCGACGACGCTGGCATCGATGATCGATCATCGCAATACCCATGATGAAGGACACATCGTTACGATTGAAGACCCGATCGAATATTTCCACGAGCACAAGAAATCCGTTATCACGCAGCGGGAAATCGGTGTGGATACAGAATCTTACACCGTGGCCTTAAAGAACGTTCTGAGACAACGCCCCGATGTTATTCTGGTCGGCGAGATTCGTGACCGTACAGTAATGGAGCAGGCGCTGATGGCGGCAGATACGGGTCACCTGTGTCTCGCGACGCTGCACACGAACAACGCCTCGCAATCCATTGAAAGGGTTGTGAATTTATTCCCCGAGGATTATCACGCCCAGATCCGCCTGAATCTTTCGAATAACCTTAAAGGCATCATTTCGCAACG
>CAKTCH010000026.1 GCA_934538895.1 uncultured Alphaproteobacteria bacterium | reverse complement strand
GTATGGATGATGCGAAAGATCTTCGTAATCAGTTCCGCATCGCGGGGCGTTTGTTCGAGCATGACGAGCAGATTATCCAGCTCGGTCATGCTTTCGCTGGTTTCCGTCAGAAATTCCGCAATGATATCATCCATGACGGCGCCCCTTCCGTTCGGCGTTTAGTCTTCGCTGATCGCCTCTATAATGCGTCTTGCCGATTCCTTGGCGTTATCGGTGGCGCGGGCGATCTCGCCCAGATTGTTGCTGACATGCGTAACGGCCCCGGCGGCGCTTTGCATGTTGGACGACATTTCCTGTGTGACCGCGCTTTGCTCGCTTACGGCGGAAGCCACGCCCGTGACGTTCTTGCGCACGGATTCGATCGAATCCTTGATGACGCCCAGCGCCTTGACCACGTCCTCCGAGATTCCCTGCATATTGTCGATCTCTTTTGAAATCTGCTCGGTGGCGGTGGTGGTCTGCATCGCCAGATTTTTGACTTCGTTCGCCACGACAGCGAATCCTTTTCCGGCGTCGCCAGCGCGCGCTGACTCGATAGTGGCGTTCAGGGCCAGCAGGTTGATCTGGCTGGCGATGGCCTGAATAAGCTCGACGATGCCGCCCATCGATTGCGCGGCGTTGGTCAGCAATTGCGTCGCGCGGTCGGCGGCCATCGTCTGTTCATAGGCTTCATCGACCGATACTTTCGACGTGGCCATGCTTTGCGCGATTTCCTCGACCGAGCTGTTCATTTCTTCCGCCCCGGCGGCGATCGACTGCACGGTGGAAGAGGTTTCCACCGAGGATTTCGCGGCGCTTCCGGATTGGGTGCTGGCGTTCGATATCGCTTCCTCGATCTCGGCGATATTCTCCATGATGACATTCCTGACCCGTTCGCTTTTGCTGCGCGCCAGAACCTGTTCGGTTACGTCCGAGGCGTATTTCACGACTTTGAACACGCGGCCATTGAGGTCCTTGACAGGGTTATACGATGCCTGAATCCAGACCTCCCGGCCTGCCTTGTCAAGGCGCCGGAACTGGCCGGTCTGGCTGACGCCCCGGCGCAAATCGTCCCAGAACTGGCGGTATTCGCCACTGTTGCTGTAATCGGGATCGACAAACATGCTGTGGTGGCGGCCCGTGATCTCGTCAAGGCGGTAACCCAGCACGTTCAGGAAATTTTCGTTGGCGGTCATGATCGTACCGTCGAGGCCGAATTCGATGACGGCCATCGACGCCCTGATCGCCGTCAGTTGCGACGTACTGTCCATGATCTGCGAATCCTGCCATTCCACGATGGTGCCGATGCGCGTCCGCGCTTCATTGAGCACGGGGAGAGCGCGCAGATTGAACACCTGGCCGCCGACCTTGATCGAAGTCTCGAAAACGCCGGTCAAACGGTCGAGCATTCCCCGCTGGTGCGCCGGATTTTTGTGAAAAATATCGATATTGGTGCCGATCAGGCGATTGACGTCGAACGCCGGCAGGTCCTTTTTTATATCGCTTTCCAGTGCGCGCAGGAAATCCACGATCGCATCGTTCATATAGATGATGTTGTAATCCTCATCCGCGATCATGATATTGGCCGAAATCTGCTGCAACGCCTTTATCTGCAATTCATCGAGGCATACTTCATTATTGGCGGGCTTGTTGATGAAGCCCATGGCATATGCGAGTTGTTTCATATCTACGTTTCCTTCGCTGTCAGGCTATTTTTATTTGGCGGATGAATCTGCATTCATGCTGAAAGCCTAACAGCACGTTTCGTTACTGTGAATTGCGGCGCGCCGCCTCATACGCGTGTATGGCGCCCGCAAGGCGGCACCCTATTCACATTCGCGCAGGATGCGATCGATATCGTCCTGCGATACGCCGCGCCCCGGCAATTGCGGGCCGTTCATCAGCGATTGCTCCGCACTCCGTTGCTCCTGCGGCAAAGCGGCATTGCCTTCGGCATACAGGGGCGGCGCTTCAAAAAAATGCGTCTGCAAAACTCTCATAATATCCTGCGTTCTGGCATCGATCTTTTTCAGGGCCGTCATGACCTTGGCGATGCGCTGGCTGGTGATATCCTGAAACGTGCAGGCTTCGAAAATGGCCGTCATATGCGCCTGCAACCGTTCCTGCCTGTCCGGCGGCAGGTCGGCGATGTCGGACTGGATACCGTCACAGGCATTCATGATCCTGTTGGTGGCGTCTTCCGTCATGCTGACCACCGCATCCAGTTCGTCTGTTGCACCGGGCACATGGTCCCGGCTGATATCGTCTGCCGACAAGCCGCGCAGATCGCGGCGCAGATGTTCGATCATATTCTTCAGATCCTGCATATCGCGGTAAACCTGCCGTTCCATATCGGATTGCGGCGCACCGACTTTCGTCAGAACCGCATTGATAATGGCCATCATCCGGGCGCGGTCGTAAAGACCGTCTTTT
This sequence comes from uncultured Alphaproteobacteria bacterium, assembly GCA_934538895.1. GTDB lineage: Bacteria > Pseudomonadota > Alphaproteobacteria > Micavibrionales > Micavibrionaceae > Micavibrio_C. The sequence continues at coordinate 9,412 of CAKTCH010000026.1, read as the reverse complement.
CTTTCATGCATGGGCCTATTCCTTCCTAAATCTCGCCGAGCACGGACGACATCTTGTCTTTCAGCCGCTCGGCGCTGAAGGGCTTGACGATATAATTATTGACGCCCGCCTGCTTGGCGGCGATGACGTTATCCATCTTGTTTTCAGCGGTAATCATGATGAATGGCGTCTGCGCCACCGGCACATCAGGCTTGGCACGCACGGATTTCAGGAGATCAAGGCCTGACATCGGCTCCATGTTCCAGTCCGATATGATCAGTCCGTAATTTTTCTGGCCTATCAATTCCAGGGCCTGTTTCCCATCACTGGCTTCATCCACATTTTTAAAGCCGATCTGCCCCAGCAGATTCCTGATGACACGCAGCATCGTCTTGTAATCGTCCACGATCAGCACATTCATATCCTTGTTTACGGCCATGATTTCCCCCGGCGCTTATTGATGGTTGCTTCTTATCCGTTCAGGGTAAGAGCGGAAGATTTAAAAAATCCCTACAAAAACGCAGAGGCACACAGCTATTAAGGATGGGGTCGTTTTGCAGGCAGCGAATGATTTTGCACGACAGGAGGCCGTCAGGGGCAATGATGCGGCGCGCGTTCATGCTCTTTTTTCAGGAGCGCCGCCATTTTTCCGACCAGCCTGAATGTGCGCGGGTAAACACGCGACAGCCCGTTGGAATCATACCCGTGCGTTTCCGCCCATAGCTCCGCAAAAATTTCACGACGGGCGCGCTGTTCGCTTTTTTGCATACCCCCGAGTATCATGCCTTCATATTCATACGGCAGGTAATAGCCCAGCCGCTGCAACTGTGCCGCGCTCATATTGCGCTTCAGCAGGTCGCCGAAATCATGGCGCAGGGCTTCCTGATAATCGGCACGGTTACTCAGGCGGCTTTGACCGTCCGTGCCCGTGCTGTCACGGCTATATGCGCCCAGCAGATCGTCGATCAGGTGGCCGGTTTCATGGTTGACGATGCGGAAGGGCTCGCGCTGCGAGGGGATATAGTGCCGTGCGCTATATGTACCGTCGCGTTGCCGCGTGATGTTCACGCCCTTTTCGAACGGCATATAAAGGCGTTTCTCCACCGCCATATACAGGCCGTAATCGGAGAACCAGCTATCCTCGACCGCCAGGCCCGGCACGGCCTCCACGATTGAGCGGCGCGTGAAAACATACACCGCGCCCCCGCGATAAGCCATCGTCAGGGCATAAGGCGGAACACTCGCGAATAATTTCCCGGCAAGGTCGCGCTGCTGCGCCGTGAAGTCAGGCGAATATATCACCAATTGATTATCCGGATTGGCGAAGGCCTGCGGACGCCCCGCGAAATGCGGCGGCGGGATATTCCGGGCGCGCATTTTTTCCTGATCGGCGCAGGCCAGCGCATAAACGGCGCGCAGATTCTGAAGATCGAAAGTCGCGTCGATGGCCTGCGCGCGCACCGGCGCTGCGGATAAAAGCACGCCGAGTGCCGTTAAAAAACTGAATATCCGGGACAGGCTCATGACGCCTTATTATAGAGGAAAATTCCACGAGGGAAAGGTGCCGAAAGCCTTGTTCGCAAAAGGGGCATAGGAAAAGGCGAACCGGGCCGCTGCCATTACGGCGGACGGATCGATCGTTAGGCCAGACTGGCGGCAAGGCCTTTCATCGCGCCGGGTTTCTTTCGTGACGGTTCCATATATCCCGCGCCATTTCGCGTTCTTCATCCGTGGCGATAACATGCGTTTCAAAGGGCGGCAGGAAAGAAAGCTGCTCCAGAATCCTGGTTCTGATTCCGGGCGCATTTTCACCGATGCCGCCGGTAAAGACCAGCGCATCCATCCCGCCGAGCGAGACGGCCATCGCGGCGACATGCTGGGCGGTTTTAAAACAGAAATAATCCAGCGCGAACGCCGCGCGTTCATCGTCGCTGTCTGAAAGCGCCTTCACGTCATTGGTCAGGCCGGACAATCCTTTCAGGCCGGATTCTTCATACAAAATACGCTCCACCTCGCCGGGCGGCAAGCCAAGATGGCGGATCATATAAAAGATCACGCCTGCATCGATCGCGCCGCAGCGCGTTCCCATCGGCAGCCCGTCCAGCGCGGTCATGCTCATGGTCGTATCGACGCTTTTGCCCTCTTTCATCGCGCACAGGCTGGCGCCGTTGCCCAGATGCGCCACCACCACGCGCGCTGCGGACAAATGCGGATAATCCGTCCGCAAACATCGCGCGATCCCGGCATAAGACAACCCATGAAAGCCGTAACGGCGCACGCCTTGCGCCCGGATATTCTCAGGCAGCGCGACCGTGGTACGCAACGCGTCATGCCCGGCATGAAAGGCCGTGTCAAAACAACCATATTGCGGCACGCCCGGCATCTCCGCCGCCAGCAAAGCCACGCCGGTCAAATTATGCGGCTGATGCAACGGCGCCAAAGGACACAGGCCGCTCAAATATTCGCACGCTTCCTTGTCCAGCAGGACGGACTTCGCGTAACGCGCGCCCCCATGAACGATGCGGTGCGCAATGGCGGCTACGTCGTCCGGCTGGATCGCTTGCGCCGCCAGCCATTGCAGAACGGTTTTGACGGCGTCCTCCTGCGTGGCCGCGGCGGAAAGATTTTCTTTATGATCCGGGCCGCCTTCCCGCGCGGCGCTCAGGACGGGCGCGTTACCTATATCGGTCACCTTGCCCCAGGCTGCCAGCGGCAATGCGCTTGTAAAGCCGAACAAGCGGAATTTTACGCTCGACGAACCGGTATTCAATGCCAGCAGATAGCGCATTATTTAATCCGTCCTTCCTTGTAGGCGCGCGAGAGCGCCAGCGCCACGCAGCAGGATAAAAGCCGCGTGCGCGTGCTGTCGGCGCGACTGGTCAGAATCACAGGCACGCGCGCGCCCAGCACGATCCCCGCCGCATCGGCCTTGCCCAGAAAGATCATCTGCTTGGCCAGCGCGTTGCCGGTCTCGATGTTCGGCACCATTAAAATATCGGCGTCCCCCGCGACGGATGAAGCGATCCCCTTGTCGGCGGCGGCTTCCTTGCTGATGGCGTTATCAAAGGCCAGCGGCCCGTCCAGATCGCCCCCTGTAATCTGCCCGCGATCCGCCATTTTACAAAGGGCCGCGGCTTCGATGGTGGAAGGCAAGGCGGTCATCACCACTTCCACGGCGGACAGCAAAGCCAGCTTCGGCCTACGCTCGTGCCCGAAGAGAACGCCCCATAAATCGATCGCATTCTGGCATATATCCGCTTTCTGGTCGAGCGTCGGCGCGATATTGATGGCGGCGTCGGTTATAATCAACGGCTTATGATAGGTGGCAATGTTCATTATATAGGCATGAGAGATACGCCGCTCCGTCCGCAGCCCCGCCGCCGAAGGGACGATCGCCGACAATAATTCGTCCGTATGAAGCGCCCCTTTCATAATCGCATCGACATCGCCTCTGGCCGCCAGTTCCGCCGCCTTCGCCGCAGATGCGTGGCTGTGTTCCGTATCGATAATCGTCAAGGCATCGAGCGCCACACTGCATTTTGCGCACGCGGCCCTGATACGCGCGGCGGGGCCGATCAGGACAGGATCGATAAGATTCTCCGCCACCGCCTCCAGTACCGCCTCGATGACATTGGCGGAAACGGGATGCACGACAGCGACCTTCATCGGCCCCAGCTTGCCGTATTTTTCCATGATATCGCTGTAATGATCCCGGCCCGGCGCGTTCGCGCCTTTGCCGCCTGAAGTATCCTGCGTCATATTTTCCATGCCCCTTTCGTTCGCGTCCTGTTTTTCAGATATATGATAGTAACCGATTATAACGCCAAAGGCCGCACTGTTTAAAAAGCGCGTCGCAAACCGGAAAAGCCGGGCTATGGCTTATGAACCAGAGTCGTCGGGAAGGACCGTCAGGCAGGACAGAACATAGGGACATTATCCCCATTGAGAGGGTGAACCGCGCTCCCGCCGACCAGTCAGCCCTTCCTGAGCATATTCCTTATCGTTATAAACCCGCCCAGACGTAGGGCCTTCATCTTGCGTTGCGGCAGCGCTCGAAGAGACCGAAAATACCCTGGCCAGAAAGTCCCTGATATCACTCAGCTTAAAAGGTTTTTTTTCGTTACAACTCATGGCGCTCTTCCTTTACTTTTTTCTGGAGTATCACTACCAGCCCCGGAACGGTAAAGCGGTCTGGCTGTATGGTACATATCGATATTTCTTAGAAAAAACAAACAAAGGGTTTTAAGGGGCTGTCCCAGATAACTAGCGATGGTTTAGTTATGTAGAATGGGCATATGAGAAAGAGCCGGTTATCGGTTTTGGAAGCGTGTTCAAACAACCAAAGCGGTATAGCACTCCGGCTGGAGAGAGAACTTTATTTTATTGAAATTATGACTATTTCTGATCTTTTGCGCGTTGGGGCAGTCGAGGCATAGCGTGCTCTTCAGAAAAATACGGGAAGAGGCTCTCCGTTAAGAGCTCGTATGCCTTTGAAAGCACTATTGCAGGAGGCGCTGGCTTGCTTTCTCTGAAGAACGCAAGGCGGCACTCAGGGCCAAAACCGACCTTTCCTGGCCAGTCATTTGGATAAATGCTGATGAGCAGTGTCCTCATAGCAGATCAAATTTGCAGGATCAGGAAGGCTGGAAGCTATGAAATCATCAACATTTGATGTATTTAGAAAATATCAATAATTGGTGAAAAAATATGGCTCGCATAGAGAATCACAAATACAGCATCGAAGAAGCCTTTAGGGAGTGTTTCTATATCATTCCTGATTACCAGCGTGAATATGTATGGACTGACAAAGAGGTAAACCAGCTCCTTGAGGACATCAACGAGCAGATCGATACAGGCTCAACGCGGGAATATTTTATCGGCACTGTACTGGTGTCGCCGACCACGCAGAAAGGTCAATACGAAGTCATCGACGGACAGCAACGCCTGACGACGTTTTTCCTGCTGCTTTGCGCCCTACGGCATTTGCTGCAAAAGGAGCCAGAAGCCCAGCTCCTTAACCGACTGATTTCCGACAGCTACACGACTAGCAGCGGCATTGAAACCCGCCTCAAGCTGGATCCGCGCTACGAGAACGCCAGCGAGGTCATCGCCAAGCTGGTGGAAATCAATGGTGAACCCATGGTCGTGCGATCCGGCATCATGGCGGCGGGTATCACCAGCTTCGGATCGCTGGAAAACCTCGTCAATGCCTACGCGACCCTGTACCGCTATCTGCAGGACAATTACGACGATGTCACCAAGCTCAAAAAATACTGGTTTTACCTCGCGACGAACGTTGTGTTCATCCAGATTTCTACGGACGTCAGCAGCGCGCTCAAAATCTTCGAGACCATCAACGAGCGCGGCGTCGGCCTGAACTCGATGGACTTGCTGAAAAACCTTCTCTTCACGCAAGTGACGCCCGATCAGTTTTCTAAGCTCAAGGACGAATGGAAAAAGATCACCAGCCCGCTCGAAAAAGGGAAAGAAAAGCCGCTCCGCTTCCTGCGCTACTTCTTGATGGCCAATTATCCGGTCAAGAATGAAAAAGGCGAAAGCGTCATCTACGAGGACAAAATCTACGACTGGTTTATCAACAAGGACAACGCGGCGCTCTGCGATTACGCAGGGAAACCTTTTGAATTCGTGCGTAAGGTTATCCGAAGCGTCGAGCATTATATCGACTTCACAAACGGCCTTGGCAATGACGGAAAGCCCAGCCTTGCCATGGACAGCCTGAAACGGCTGGCGGGCGGCGCGTTCAGCTTGCACTATGTGTTGCTGCTGGCCGCGGCCCCGCTGCCCAAGCCGCTCTTTGATCACTTCGTCACTCAGCTTGAGAGCTTCCTGTTCTATTACATCTTCACCAAGACCCCGACGAAGGATTTGGAAAAGAATTTCTCCACCTGGGCCGATGAAATGCGCGGCATTGCCGCTCTTGGCGACGCCACCGCGCAGAAAGAAAAGATCAATGCCTTTGTTGCCGATCATTTCCAAAAGAACATGGACGGCAAGGCACAGGAATTATCCGATGCCCTAAAGCGGCTCACGCTTCATTCCATGCAGCAATACCGTACGCGCTATCTGCTGGCACGGCTAGCGCAACACGTCGATCTGGCCTTCAGCGGCATGAAAACCCCTGGCAGCTTGGAGCCGTACACGACGCTGGAGATCGAGCATATCCTGCCCGACACGCCCACCGCCGAGCTGCGCGCAGCGTGGGCAGCGGAAAACCCCAATGCCCTGTACGACGACTATAAAACCCGCCTTGGTAACCTGACTCTACTGGAAAAACCTCACAACATCATTGCGGGCAATAATTTCTATGCCGAAAAGCTAAAAATCTACCGCGATTGCAACAACTACCTGACGCGTTCCATGGTGGAACTGGCTACCATCGGACAAAATAGCTCGGTGTCACGGATCAATGAAAAGCTGGCCGCATTCCCGACATGGGATGCTGCTGCCATCGAACAGCGCCACGGATTGCTCATGGCCTTGGCGCAAGATATTTGGAAAACCAACGCGCTCGATGCTTAAAAATAAGAAAGGCCGAATATAAATGTCCGCTAAAGAAGGGGTTCAAAGACGCATTGAAACCATCGCCCAGGAAAGCCTGGACTCTTTTTCCACAATTTCTTCCAAAGCGCGCGAGGCATTGGCGGATGGATTTGTAAGAACCACGCAGATATCTAATAACAGCTTTACCAACGGTGACGCGGATCTAAATCTTCGCCGCAGACGAGAGATTAACCGTGTAGGCCATGAAACCCTATCTAAAGAGCCCGCCATTGCACGCGTTACCGTTGAGGGAGAAAATGGGGGGCAGCAAACTTATTATTTTTGCAAGCGTGGCAGCCTTACTGGCCTAGGAAACATTAAGCTAGCTATTCTAGACGACAATACTATAGGGAGACTGGCTTCTATCCCCGTTGGCGAGGAATATGATTTACCCAACGGCGAGCCCGTCACCGTGCTGGAGAACGTACGCTTTCTCCCAAAATTCGCTAACCTTGAATGGGATGGGCTCGATGTTCAGATTAGGGGCGAAGGCTACGCGAAAACCATCGAATCTTTGCGCGCGATTCTGCGTCAGGTTGGCGTAGACACTATCGACGAAAACGTGCTGGAGGCTTTGTTAAGCGAGGAAAGTACCTACGAAAACATTACCGACGGTATCCGCCGAAGCGTCATCGAAAAGATGGATTTGCGCGATCAGCCTATCCTTGACCAATATCAGGACAGGATTTTCCGTCTGCCACTGGACAGTCAGCTTATGATCCTGGGCGCGCCTGGCACGGGGAAAACGACGACCCTGATCCGGCGCTTGGGTCAAAAGGCCGATCCGGACTTCCTTGATGATCATGAAAAACGGCTACTTTCCCAGACAGATGCGGAAACGGATCACGCCCGCAACTGGATAATGTTTACGCCCACTGAGCTTTTAAAGCTCTACGTCAAAGAAGCTTTTAGCCGCGAAAGCATTCCGGCTTCGGATGAGCGGATCAGTACCTGGTCAGATTTCAGGGAAAATCTCGCCCGCAACGAGTTTCCGGTTCTCAAATCGGCGGCGAACAAGGGCCGTCTTGTCATGAAAGATGCCGCCGCGATATTGGCGCCTGCGGCAGAGGCAGACCTGATCGGCCTTTTTGACGATTTTGACCAATGGCAAAAAGCGGAATTCTGGAAGGATCTGCAGGCCGACGCAGAGCGTCTGTCCGAAAACACCGCACTCGAAGTCGCGGGCGTCGGCCAAAAAATCCTTTCCACGATCAATGGTGTTGATGACAAGACCGCGCCATCCACGTTTTCAGTCCTTGCGGCGTTGACGACGACGATAAAAGAGATCGCCGACGCCAGGAAAAAAGAGACCGACAAAAAATTCCAGGAAGCGTTGAACATTCAGGTCAATAAAAACCGCGCTTTCCTCGACGAACTGGCGACCTTTATGGAAGGGTTATCGGATGCTGACGACGAAGCAGACGATCAGGATGCCGATGACGAGGAGGAAATTGACACGCCCCGCGTTGGGCGTCGCGCTGCCATGGCGCGCTATATGGGCGTTTCCAGGTCGTATGCCAGGGCGCGCGCGCAAGGAAAACAGGTGTCCAAAACTAGCTCGACGGGACGCATCGTTGAATGGCTGGGCGACAGGATCATTGCCGATGACCTTGCCAAGGAAATCGGCAAAAGCCTAATCATCCAGTCGGCGCTCCGGCGCTTTGTGAATCCGGTGCGCGGATATATCGATAAAATTCCTGCCCGTTACCGCCGTTTCCGCCGCGCAAAGCAGACGGAGGGACGCTGGTATCAAGGCGAAGGTTTTTCGCCGACGGATGCACACCCCCTGGAAGTTGATCTCATCCTGCTTGCAATCCTGCGCAACACCGACAGCCTGATCGCTGGGATCAGAAGTCCTGATGAGGAAGCCAAGAAGACGCTGGATCGCCTTCAAAACCTTTATTACACGCAAGTGCTGGTGGACGAGGCCACGGACTTTTCGCCGATCCAGCTTGCCTGCATGGCGGCAATGTCACGCCCGCGCATACGGTCTTTCTTTGCCTGCGGCGATTTCAACCAGCGTTTTACAAGCTGCGGCGTGCGATCCATCGATCAGGTGAAATGGGCCATCCCCAAGATCGCCGAGGAACGGATTTCCATCGCCTATCGTCACAGCAACCAGCTACACCGCCTCGCACAGGCTATTATTGGCCTGTCAGGCGATGGCGCGGCTGACGTTCACATATCCGAAGAATATGCCGACAACGAGGGTTTCGCGCCTGTCCTGGCATTGAACGCCGACAAAGAGGATGCGCTGGCGGCATGGCTGGCCGCCCGTATCAAGGAAATCGAAAAGTCCGTCCACAAGCTGCCCTCCATCGCTATCCTGGTGAATGACGAGGAAGCCGTGCGCTCGGTTGCCGAGGCGCTGAAACGCGCCGTGGAGGATCAGAACATACAAGTCATCCCATGCCCCGATGGACAGGTGCGTGGACGCGACAGCGCCGTGCGCGTGTTCAATGTCCAGCATATCAAAGGGCTTGAATTCGAGGCTGTTTTCTTCGTGGGCATCGACAAGCTGGCGGAAAGCCAGCCTGACTTGTTCGAGAAATACCTTTATGTAGGCGCGACGCGCGCGGCAACATACTTCGGTATGACATGCGAGAGGGATTTTCCCGCAAAACTTGGCTCTATGCAGAACATTTTCCAAGAAAAATGGAATGTATAGTCAAATCCCAAGTAAAGATCATGGTTTTATCATCGTGAACTTACCTCTTCTGATAGAAAACCCTTCCTAAAACAGGCGTAGGCCGTGATTAAAATCAGTGCCGTAAAAATAGCAGTTGATTTTTTCTGTAGGGTTCAGCTAACCTGAACTCATATCGCTGATAGAAGCAGCCTATATCTGGCAGCATCCGAACAGCAAAGGGCT
>CAKTCH010000025.1 GCA_934538895.1 uncultured Alphaproteobacteria bacterium | reverse complement strand
GATAAAGACAGCATAAGTGACGGTGACGTCGCCGTTCCGTTTCACCACTTCTTTCGTGTGCTTGAAATATGTGTCGGTCCAGTCGGCAATATATTGATCGATAGCTTTCATACCCCCAAGGTTATCACAGCGAGGGCATGAAACAAATGGGTTAAATTTTACGTAATTAAAACGCCGTTACGATACGACGCACATAGCGACTACTGTGCCCGGGATGACAACGCTTACTCGGCGGCAACGCTTTGGCTGTCGAAGACCGGGCGCGTGCCGCGCAGACTGCGCAGCTCTTCCGCCAGCAGGAACGACACTTCGAGCGCCTGGTTCGCGTTCAGGCGCGGGTCGCAGGCGGTGTGGTAACGGCTGGACAAATCTTCGTCGGTGATCTTGTCCGCGCCGCCGGTACATTCGGTGACATTTTGTCCGGTCAGTTCAAGGTGAACGCCGCCGGGATGCGTGCCCTCGGCCTTGTGAACGGCGAAGAAATCTTTGATCTCTCCCATGACGTGATCGAATTTGCGGGTCTTGTACCCGCTGTCTGATTTCGTCGTGTTGCCGTGCATCGGGTCGCAGGACCAGACGACGTTGCGGCCCTCGCGTTTCACCGCGCGGACGAGCGGCGCGAGTTTTTCTTCCACCTGATTATGCCCCATGCGCGCGATCAGCGTCAGGCGGCCCGGCTCGTTTTCAGGGTCGATGATGTCGATCAGCTTCAGCAGCGTATCGGGGGTGAGTTCCGGCGGGCATTTCAGGCCGATCGGGTTCTTGATGCCGCGCACGAACTCGACTTGCGCCCCTTCGGTCTGGTTGGTGCGCGCGCCGATCCATACCATATGCGCCGAACAGTCGTACCAGTCGTTGGTCAGGCTGTCGACGCGGGTGAGGGCTTCCTCATACGGCAGCAGCAGCGCTTCGTGCGACGTAAAGAATTCCGTCTGACGCACGATTTCCGGCACCTTGTCGCCGGTAACGCCGCAGGCAGCCATGAAGTTCAGCGCCTCGTCGATACGGTTTGCAAGATCCTCATAACGCTGCGTCAGCGGGCTGTCCTGTACGAAATCGAGGTTCCATTTATGCACGCGATGCAGGTCGGCGTAACCGCCGTAAGCGAACGCGCGCAGCAGGTTAAGCGTTGCGGCGGCCTGATTATAGGCGCGGATCATGCGCTGGGGGTCGGGCACGCGATCCGCGGCGGTGAAATCGAAACCGTTGATGATGTCGCCGCGATAACTCGGCAGCGTGACGCCGTTGCGCGTTTCGTTGTCGTCGGAGCGCGGCTTGGCGAACTGGCCCGCCATGCGGCCTACTTTCACCAGCGGCAGCGCGCCCGCGAAGGTCATGACGACGGACATTTGCAGCAGCACGCGGAAGGAATCACGGATCTTGTTGGCGCTGAATTCGGCGAAGCTCTCGGCGCAGTCGCCGCCTTGCAGCAGAAAGGCGCGGCCTGCGGCCACTTCAGCCAGATGCTTCTTAAGGTTGCGCGCTTCTCCGGCAAAAACCAGCGGCGGCATTTGGGCCATGGTTTTTTCGGCGTCCTTCAGGGCGACTTCATCCGGATAGGCAGGCAACTGCCTGGCCGGTTTGCTGCGCCAGGATTGCGGGGTCCATTTTTCAGTCATGGGGCACACTCTCAAATTAGGATAATCTTTAAGGCCATTAGCATTAGGGAATTTCCTTGTGCAATGCAAGAAAAACCCTTATTTTTCCAGTAATTTAGTCCTTCGCTGTATAAAGAAAAGGCGACAACTTTTTTAAAGGATTCCCTTTGGCCCACGACCTTGCCACCCAGGCCCGCGCCGCACACCCCGACTGCAAACTGTTTCATACTGTGGAGCCGGTACTGGCAAATACCGTGCCGGAAGAAGGATTTATCTACCCCGATGCCTTAATGCTTCGCTTTCAGGAGTTGCAGGATGTTTTCGAAAAAGACATGCGGCGCGTGGCGGAGGCGTCAGAATTGCTATTCAGCCCTGACATAGCGGCCTACGGTCCACGCTGCGCGGCGGTGTTCGACCGTTGGGAAGCGGCAGGCGGCTGTCCGACTTCGACGGCCATGATCTCGCAGGCGATCCGGCATTTCGGCCTCGACCCGGACGACAAGATCGTACGCGCGACTTTCGTGTGCGCCGTGCTGGCCGAGTTGCCGAACGACCTTGAATATCACGGTAACGATCACTATCGCAAAGTGCTGTTTCATACCATTCGCCTGCTGGCGCTGCATAACCGGCAGGCCGATGATGATAAGAAACTGGACGACGGCCAACTGGCGTTGACAATGGCGGCGGCCTGTATCCATGATCTCGGCCATCCCGGCGGCGATAATGCCAAGGAAGGCGTTTACGCACCGGGCCTGATGGAACAGAAATCGTTTGATTACGCACGCCCCTATCTGGAGGCGGCGGAGCTGAATGCCGAACAGATCGGCCAGATGGAAACCATCGTATTCTGCACCGATATCACTTTCTTCGCCGGCGACAACAGCCCGTGCGCGCGCATGAAAAAAATATACAAGCACTATTTCTGGCATGACGACAGCGAAGACGTCACCATGATGATGATGGGCAAGCTGCGCCGTTACGAGGATAATCCGTCACTGGTACTGATGGCGATGCTGTTGCACGAGGCCGACATCGGCACGTCGGCGGGGCTGTCCTACGAACGCACGATCGCTGAAACCGTATCGTTCCTGCGGGAACGCAATATAACGCAGGCGGGGCCGAAAACCGTCATCGCCTTCCTGCGCGACCAGCTGGGCGAAACCATGTTCACCGATGCGGGAAAACAGCTTTTCGGCCCGGCCATGGCGCAGGTGATCGAACAGGCCGCGCAGGACATTCTCGCGGGGAAAGAAAGTTTTTAGTGCTGGATTGCCGCGTGGCGGTGATTTAACGGCATTCATGCGGCGCCGACGGCTACGATCCCCAGCGGCGATGCAGCCACATCCACTCACCGGGGCGGGCCTCGATCCATGACTCCAGCCGTTCGTGCGCGCGGCGCATGACGAGAACGTCTTCATCATCGGTATGGAGCGGCGCTTCGAAGATAACGTCGAAATGACAACCGGGTTTACGTACGCATCGGAAGGGGATCAGCGTCGCCTGATATTTACGTGCCAGTTGCGCGAAGGCGGGGCTGGTCATGGCCGGGCGGCCAAAGAACGGTACGGGAATCCCTTCGTTGTATTTCTGGTCGATCAGGATGCCAATGCTTTCGCCGTCTTTCAGCGCCTGTACCAGTTGCCGCGTGCCAGATTTTGATTTTGGCAGGGTTTTAAGCGTGCCGTGCAGGCTGCGGGCGTAATCGAGCAGTTTGCCGGAAACGGGGTTGTTGGGCGCGCGGTAAACCAGCCCGAGCCTGGCACCCAACTGGTAGTAAACGGCAGGGGCCATGACTTCCCAATTGGCCAGATGCGCCCCGAACAGGATGACGGGCATATTCCTGTCGAGCGATGCCTGAACATGCCCGGCGCCATGAAGCGTGACGCGGTGCGCGCCGATGGCGCTGAGATGCGGATATTCCGCCATCACGCGCCCGAGATTGTCCCACATGCCCGCGATATGCCGTTCTATAAGCGCGTTCTCAAGCGTGGGCAGTGACTCGCGTAAATGCGTGCGCGCTTTGCGGCTGGCGGCGAGGCGCGGCCCGACGGTGCGCCCGATCCAGCCGCCGAACGCTGATGCGGCAGCCGGAGGCAATATGTCGCATATCCCGTAGAACAGGATCAACACCAAAGCTTCGAACGCGTAACGCAGTTTTTTCATGCAGACATCGCCATAATATGGTTGAGGATATCGGCGGGGTCTTCAAAAACCAGTTTTATTTTCAGGACATGAATATTTTCGACGGATGGCAGGCGGCATAAATCCTTTTCAGTCGTAATCAGATGCGCCTTGTGATCGAAGGCCTCCGCGTGCAGGTTTTTTATTTCCGCCACCGTGTAAGGATGATGATCGGCGAATATTTTAAATCCCGCCACATCCAGCCCCATGCCGATCAGGCCTTGCCGGAATTTCTCAGGCTGGCCGAGGCCGCAGAAGCCGAAAACTTTCGTGCCGGGCGGCATATCCGTTTCGGCATCGATACGGGCATTGATGACAGGCGTGGCCGTATGCAGCGACGTTTCGCCGCCGATCTTGATGATGGCCTTGGCGCGGGCAAGGCCGTCAGACACTTTTTCGCGCAGAGGGCCGAAGGGGATGAGATAGCCATTGCCGAAACCGGTTTTGCCGTCCACGACGACAAAACTGACGTCTTTGTGCAGGCAGGGGTTCTGGAATCCATCGTCCATCACGATCATGTCGTAACCCGATTTCTCCGCCAGCCATGCGCCTTTCTGGCGGTCTTTCGCAACGATGACGGGGGCGACGCGCGCGAGCAGCAGCGATTCGTCGCCGACATCTTCACAGGATTGCTGCGAGACGAAGACCGGACCTGTGAGGCGCCCGCCATACCCCTTGGTCAGGAAGCAGGGGTTCTTGGCAAGGCCGCGTTCCTTGATAAGCGTCATGAGCGCCAGCGCCGTCGGCGTCTTGCCGCTGCCGCCCGCGACGATGTTGCCGACACAAATCACGGGCATGGCGGCTTTATACGGTTTGCAAAAACGTGCGCGCAGCTTACCCGCATAACCGTAAAGATTGCCGAGCGGCGCGATAGCGTGGACGAGCGGCGGCAGCTTGTCCCAGGGGCGGTACCAGAAAGCCGGTGTTTTAAAGGTCATGATTTTGCGCTTTCCGGCCTAAAGCGGTTTCGGCCAACGGCACGATATCGTTCATGATGCGGGTCAGTATATCGCCTTGCGTCTTGATGAATTGCTGCCCGGCGCGGCTATGTTTCTCGCATTGCGCGGGATCGGTCAGCAGGATTTTTAAAATATGACGAAAATCGTCTTCGTCCCGTACGCACAAGGCGGCGTCGGCTGCGTTCATATCGTCATAAATCGACTGCAAATTCTGTATATGCGGGCCATGAATGACAGCGCAGCCCAGTTGCGCCGCCTCGATCGGGTTGTGTCCGCCGCCGCCGTCGTTGCTGAAACTGCGGCCAATGCAGGCGACGGGCGCGAAACGGTAAAACAGGCCCAGTTCGCCCAGCGTGTCGGCGAGATAAATGCCGGTGCCCTCTGCGGGAGGTGATTTGCCATCGCCGCGCTGTTGTATCGTGACGCCGTAATCCTTGCAGTTGTTGATGATCTCATCGCGGCGCGCGGGGTGGCGCGGCACGATGATTGTCAGCAGGCCGGGAATATCCTGCGCGAGCGATCGATGCAGGCGGCAGGCCATTTCTTCTTCGCCTGCGTGTGTGCTGGCATAGACCCAGCGCGGGCGATGGTCTGCCTTGCCGCGCAGGGTTTCAAGATCGTCTCCGTTCACGGGCAGGGCGGCGGCGGCATATTTCAGATTGCCGGTGACGTGCACCGATGTCGCGCCCAATGTACGGAAAGATTGTGCATCGGTTTCTGTCTGCGCCAGAATGGCCGTGAAAGTTTGCAGCAACAGCCGGGCGGTTTCGGGCACGATTTGCCAGCGGCTTAAGGAACGCGGTGACATGCGCGCATTGAGCAGGGCGGCAGGGGTGCTCCGCTCCTGCAACGCGCAGAGCATGACGGGCCAAAGTTCCGATTCCATCCAGAGCACGAAGTCGGGTTGCCAGTGCGTCAGGAAATCCCGCACCCAGCGCGGACGGTCCACCGGGTAATACTGGTGTATGACGCCTTCAGGCAGGCGCTGCGCCATATAGCGTGCCGACGTAACCGTGCCCGTCGTCAGCAGGATGGTTATTTCCGGGAAGCGTGCGCGTAATTGTTCGATCAGGATCAGCGTCGATTGCGCTTCGCCCACGCTGGCCCCGTGCAACCATATCAGCTTGCCATCAGGGCGGGGGATACTGGCGCGCCCTTTGCGCTCATCAAGGCGGCTTGCGTCCTCCTTGCCGTGGGCCAGCCGCCTTTGCAGCAGCAGATCGAGCGCCGGGGCGGCGGTTTCCAGCAGGTTCTGGTACGAATTAAGAAGAAAATTCAATGCGCTAACCTTATTTTAGGGCTTACTACGGCATCCTGTAGATATAGGGTCTTGTTATCCCTTTGAAAAGTCTCATTTTTTGCCCTTTGTATCAAGGGCATAAGCAGGCAGGAGCCGTTAAATCCTATCATGACCCGTAAAGTTTTTTATGCCGATACCCCGCAAAGGCGCCGCGTGAAGCAGGAAGCGATTCTGATCCTGCGCCAGACACGGGGCCTGATTGACAATGAATTGCTGGAACGGGCCAAAGCCCAGATCGCCAGCCGCATGGAAAAGGTAGCTGCCGTGGGCGCAGAAGCCACGGCACAAAAGGATGACAGCTTTGAAACAATCGACCGCCAGAAAAATATGGCGACGATCATGAAGTTCATTGAGATGAAAGCCGATAACAAGGCACTCATGTATGAGATGAAATCCATCCTGCAACAGGCGCAAAACTAGCCGATACTAAGGCTGTCATTGCTATGACTCTGATATAAAAAGCCTGCCGCTCCCCTAGGGGCGGCAGGCTTTTAGATTCTCGAGGTTATGATCTTACCGCTGGCATTCGCCGCTGTCAGACGGAGAGGATTGCGTACCGCTGCCCGTAGGAACGTAATAGCAGCCCGGGTTCGGACAAACTTTTTCGTTATAGAATTCGGGATTGCCACCCTGGCGGAACACGACGACACCCGTTGGGATAGGCGCGGCACAGTCGTTGGCGGGCGCCGTACCCACGGGATTTATGCGGTCCAGATGAGAAACCATCGGGTCGCTGTCATAGGGCGTGTTATCCATCGGATTCTCGGTTTGCAATACGTAACGGTTGGCTTCGTTGTTGAAAGCGCGATTGATCCAGTCGGCGGTGATGCCATTGTTCGGGCAGGCGGTCGGCAATTGGCGCGGGTCGTTACTGCTCAGATACTGAAAATCATGAAAGCGGTCCGCCGTCCGGTCGAAGAAATTCATACAGCGCGCGGCATTCCAGACGGCGCGCATACGGTCGCAATTATAGGTGCCGGCGTTGCCAACAACGTTCTGCGGTGTGTGATCTTCCGTCGAACGGCCACCGAGGAACGTATGAGAAAAATTGGTATTGATGTAAGAACGCAGTGCTGTGGTGACAACGGCGTCAAAGGCACGGTCCAGCGATTGCGCGTCATGGTTCGGGATCTCACCCCAGCGGTTGCTTTCGCTGAAATTGCCGCGGTCGGCAGGGGCGCGGGCGACCGTCCCCATAATGCGGTCGAAACAGGTATATTCCAGAACGCTGTCCGGCTTGACGATCAGGTTCTGGTTCATGGCGATTTCGCGCTGCGCTTCCAGATAGGCGCGGGATTCCAGAGCATCCATATATTGGGGGTCGCAGGGCGTAGTCTGCGCCATGGCCATGGCGCTTAAGGACATGGCAACGCCGAAACTGAGGGCCAGAACGCCGGAACGCAGTGCCATCGGATTAAAAAAAGCCAGTTGTTTCAAGGTCATGAATATTGCCCCCGCTTGTCCCACCATTCTACCGCAGTTTTGATCTTCTGTCATGTCCCGCGCGGTGCAGGGCGGTTTTTTCTGTGTGTCCTTCAATTTTACAGAAAATAAGGGCACTAAAGCAAACCTTTTCATAGCGCACCATCGCGCAGAGGCCTGGCATTTACCATGGCGACCGAAGAATCAGGCTGCGGACGGCAGGTCCATTTCAAGAATCGCCATGTTGAAGTCGTAGGACGTTTCGCCGTCTTCTGTATCCTTGTAAATCGTGCCCATGAATTCGCCATCCAGCAGGATTTCCGCGGAATCTCCTGATTTTGACAAGGCGCCGACGGTGATTTTCTGGTTGGCGAATTTGATTTGCAGGTATTTTTGCACGCGCTTGGCTTCTTCGCTGCTGAATTTCATTTTTAAATCTCCTTTGAAATGCGGGGGAAGAATAACGGTCTTATGCCGCAAAAGCCAGAGCCGGATTTGGCAGGCCTCGCAGCACGGCTTCGTGGCAGCTTTGCGCCAGTATTTTGCGGTCGTTCACCGCACGGGCACGCACGGGTTCGTGGAATGTAATTTTAACGCTGGCGCCGGATATTTTGCCGAATGCCGACAGATGCGGGGCCAGATCCATATCGCCGTGCCAGGCGTAAAGATCGCGCACGGCTTGATCGCCGGGGGCCTTGCCGTTGACGCTGACAAGCGAAAGCGTCATCGGTTGCAGCCAGATATCGGTACCGTCGTCAGCCAGCGCGATGCTGAACAGGCTGGATTTGAACGGTACGACCGAACGGCCATCGGTCGATGTGCCTTCGGGGAATATAATCATGCTGCGACCGTCTTTCAGCATCGTTTGCAGATTGTTCTTGTCGTTCCCCAGCGTGCTGCGCGCGCGGCTGATAAAAGCGGTTTGCTGCAGCGTCGAAAGGAAACCGAATACGGGCCATTGCGCCACTTCGCCCTTGGCGACGAACGACGCTTTGAGCGTGCTGCCGATCACGGGAATATCGAGATAGGAAAGATGGTTCGATATGAAGATGACCTGACGGTCCGTGCAGGGCGTCCCCTCGATCACGACGTTCAGCCCCAGGATGCGGCATACGCCCTTGTGCCAGAGCCACGGCGTCGTATAAGCCGGTTTCGATCCGCGGAACAGCATGATGGCCATCTGCAACGGCACCATCACGGCGCACCACAGCATAAAGGCCAGTAATTTACAGATGGCAAAAAAGCCCGCCATGGGATCAATCTTTCTTGCGGCTGAACAGCGATTTTACATCATCGTCCGTATTACCAGACAATTCATCGGGCAGGGGCAGCTTGTAATGCTTGCGGTACTGGCTGGCCATCAGGTCGGTCTGCAACACGATGCAGACATCGACGGTATTAAACTGCTCGTCGATCACGGCGCCTTCGCCCACCATGCAGCCCGCGCGCAGATAGCCCTTGATGAGTGGCGGCAGGGTATTAATCATCTCGCGCGGTTTCAAGGGGTCCTTCTCGTGAAGGTTCATCTCGATATAACGCTCCTTGCGCGCGACCGGGCGCAGGGCGGGCGGCGCAAGGTGATAGTGGTGCAGGTAAGCGAGCTGACGCGAGATGGCATCGACGTCGGTGCCATGGAAGCTGGCGCAGCCGAACAGGATCTCGATCCTGTTTTCCAGTACGTAAGTGGCGATACCCTGCCACAGCAATTGCAGGACTGAGCGCGTGCGGTATTCCGGCAGCACGCAGGAGCGGCCCAGTTCCAGCATGTTCATGCCGCAATGATGCAACGGGGTGATATCGTATTCGGCGGAGGAATAGAAACCGCCGATCTTGTCCGCGCCCGCTTGCTGGATCACGCGGTAAGTGCCGACGATCTTCGGCGTGCCGCTAGTCGTAACCACGGTATTATCAACGACGATAAGGTGGTCGGCCACCATGTCATAAGGATCGGCATCGCGCTTGAGGCGCAATAATTCGGGGTCGGCCTTGGCGCCGTATTCCTCGTAGAAAACCTTGTAACGGAGTTCCTGCGCGGCTCTGACTTCATCCTGCGTTTCGGCAAGACGGATCAGGATCGGCTCGACTTTGCGTAGCGGTGTGACCATGGCGGTTTTTATACCCCGCAAGGGTCCACAAGGCAAGGCAAAGCGGTCGAGATAAAAAGGCCGCTAACATATTTTAGCCTTGGCAACATTTTGAAATATCCTTATAATAATGGATATCTTTCCCGCTGCCATTGTGAGGAGCAATGCAGCGAAGCAATGATAGGCATGAGTTAACAGCCCTATATACTGAGAGGAAATCTAATGTCGGTACCTGTCTTCTACGAATTGCTGGATGAAAACGGTCAATCCATCAAGGAATTGGATAGTGGCTATAGATCGATGGACCACGCCAGGATTCCCCCCGAGTCTCTAAAAGAACTGGCAGTCGATGCCTTATACAAGGCGGCAACCGTCTTCCGTCCTTTTAATACGGAAGCCGTTGCAACGGTCAAAATTTTATCTGACCATATTTCTCTGGCAGAACTGGCAGAGCAGAATTTTCCTGATTTAGATGAACGCCATAAGAAAATTGCTGAAACATTCCCCAATTATAAACCGAGTTAAGGATAGAAGAATGACCGCTCCTCGTAGGCAGCTTGCGAACAGGTAGGGTTCGTAAGCATGGAAAAATCCGCTAAAAGCACAAAAACGCAGGCAACGCCGCTGGTCGATGCCGGCAAGCAGGCCGGGTGGTTCAACCGCGTGCGCGAAGCGCACCAGACTGAAACAGCCGAGGATTACGTCGAACTGATCGCCGATCTGATCGACGCGCAGGGCGAGGCGCGGGTAGTGGATCTCGCGACGCGTTTCGGCGTCTCTCACGCCACTGTAAACAAGGTGATCGGACGCCTGAACCGCGAGGGACTGGTGAATAATTTGCCTTACCGTTCATTGTTCCTGACCGACGAAGGCCGCGCTCTGGCGGTCCGTTGCAAGGAGCGCCATAAAATCGTGCTGGATTTCCTGCTGGCGCTGGGCGTATCCCCCGCCGTCGCCGAAGCCGATGCGGAGGGCGTGGAACACCACGTCAGCATGGAGACGCTGGAAGCCTTCCGAAAATTTATAAGCGATAATTAAAAGCGGGTAATGATGTCTCATATGCCATTGATAACCGTTCTCTTCGTCTGCACCGGTAATATTTGCCGTTCGCCCACGGCGGAAGGCGTGTTTCGCGATCGCGTAACGAAAGCGGGCTGGCAGGATCGTTTCCTGATCGATTCGGCGGGGACGGGCGGCTGGCATATCGGCAATGGGCCAGACCCGCGTTCGGTGGCGACGGCGCTGGCGCGAGGTGTCGATATCGCGCCATTGCGGGCACGCCAGCTGCAAATCGGCGATTACGATAAATTCCGGTATCTGATCGCTCTTGATGAAACGCATCTCGATCACATGATGAAGTTAAAACCGCAGGCGTCAGGCGCGCAAATCAGCTTGCTGATGAACTATGAGCCTGCCGGGGAATGGCGCGATGTGCCCGACCCGTATTATGGCGGCCAGAAAGATTTCGATCTTGCTTACGACCTGATCGCCCGGGGTGTCAACGGTTTGCTGGCCGCGTTGATGAAGGATAAAAATATATGAATCAAAGAACGCTCTGGATCGTAACGGCTCTGGCTGTTGTGTTGATGCTGGCCGGGGCCGTCTTCTTGGCGCGCAGGCACGCGGGCGCGCCCGTGCCTGCCGTCGTGGAACAACCCGCGGCGATACAGCAGGAAACGCCGCCCGTCTCTGCCGCGCCGCAGGAATCGGTGACTCCGCAAGCCATGCCTGAACCGGCGCCCGCGCGCCCCGTTATATATGATGAGGTGAAAGTCGATCTGTCGAAAATCGTGGGCAGGCTGAAAATGAGCAGCCCCGATATTCCCGCCACAGGCGACGACAGCGCGCCGCGATATCCGTTGGATCTGACATGCTATCGCCGCAACGCTTCACCCGCGATCAACTGGCACGGTGCGCCTGCCGCGACGAAATCCTATGTGCTGGTGCTGGAACGCCGCGCGCCGGATGAGAAAGCATCATGGTCGTGGATCATGTTCAATATTCCGGCAGCGTCGTCCGCGCTGCCTGGAAAGATCGGCGCTGAATCATGGCCGGCGGCGCAGGGATCGTTCGGCGCCAACCAGTACGGGCATCAGGCCTATACCGGGCCGTGCGAGCCGAAGGGTATATTTCCCTATGCCCTGCGCCTGTTCGCGTTGGATACGGTGCTGCCGCTACAGCCCGGCGCGCGCCTGAACGATATCCTGCCCGCCATGAACGGCCATGTCATCGATGCGGCGGACGCCATACGCGTTGCGTTGGGTGATGGCCGCGAGACCAAGGCCCAATTGGTGGGC
>CAKTCH010000024.1 GCA_934538895.1 uncultured Alphaproteobacteria bacterium | reverse complement strand
GCCGAAAATTCTGGCCACGCTCGAAAGCCCCCACACCGGATCTCACGCCATTAACGCGCGCGCTGCCGATATCAAGAAAAGCCTGGAAGAACTGGTGGACGTTTATTTCCAGCAAGTCATGCGCGAGGAAATGGAAGTGCTGAACGGCAGGATCGACAGCCCGGAAGAATATAGCAGCCACGACAAATACGTCCGCGCCTGCGAGGAACGCCGCCGCGGCCAGCCCCCTGCCCATACGCCTTGAGGCACGCCCCGGAAATTTTTGCTTTTGCCTTAAGGGTTTGCTAGTGTCCCTGCCATGATGTTCTGGCGCAAAGATAAAAAAGTTGAAACTGGTGAGGAAGCGGCCCGGCCCGAGACGCCCGTTCCCGCACCCGCTGCCATTCCCGAACCGGCGGCCCCCGCGCACGAAGGCGACCGCCCCGGCGAGACATGGGTTTCGCGTCTGGGCTGGGGCCTGAGCAAATCGTCCGCCAAGCTGGGGCAGGGCATCGCCGACCTGATTACCAAGAAGAAACTGGATCAGGATACGCTCGACTCCCTTGAGGAAGTTTTGATTACAGCCGATCTCGGCCCGGCGACTGCCGCCAGGGTGATCGCCGATTTCTCGAAAGACCGTTTCGGCAAGGATCTCGACGAACATGAAATCCGCACCGCGCTGGCGGCCAGCATCGCCGGTATTCTGGAGCCTGTGGCGGTGCCGCTTGATTTCACAAGGCCGGAAAACGGCCCGTTTGTCGTGCTGGTGTGCGGCGTCAACGGCGCGGGCAAGACCACGACGATCGGCAAGATCGCGCATAATCTTCATAAAGACGGCAGGAAAGTGGCGATTGCCGCAGGCGATACCTTCCGCGCGGCGGCGGTGGAGCAATTGAAGATATGGGCCGAACGCACGCAGTCGGTATTCATCGCGAAGGATACCGGGGCCGATGCCGCTGCCGTCGCGTTCGAGGCCTATCAACAGGCCAGCGCCCAGAACGCCGATGTGCTGTTGATCGACACGGCGGGCCGCCTGCATAACAAATCGAACCTGATGGCCGAATTGGAAAAAATTATCCGCGTATTGAAAAAGCATGATGCGGCTATCCCGCACGCCACCGTTCTGGTGCTGGATTCCACTACCGGCCAGAACGCCCACGCACAGGTGGAAACCTTCCGCGATATCGTGAACGTCACCGGGCTGGCGATAACCAAGCTGGACGGTTCGGCCAAAGGCGGCGTAGTGGTGGGACTGGCGGATCGCTTCAGGCTGCCGATACATTTGATCGGCGTGGGCGAGGGAATTGACGATTTGCAGCCTTTTGATGCGGCGCAATATGCGAATTCTCTTGTCGGCCTCCAAAATTTTTCATAAACTAACCCCCTTCAAAAACCATCACAAAACCGCAGGGGTGAAACATGGCCATTGTTCAGACGTTCCGTAAAGCATTGAGTGTATTATACCCGCAACCTGATTCCGGGAATGAAGAGCTATGCCACTATGGCCGTAACGAAGGGCTGGCCTTCGTGCGCGAAGGAATTGATAAACGCTCCAGACATGCGCTGGCCGTTTTTGATGTCACGCTTCCGGGGGGTGATCGTAAGCAGGTGACTCTTTCTCCATCTGCGCTCAGGGATGCTATAAAATCCTATCCGGACACGGAATCTGAATCGAGGAATATGCGTGTGTTGCACCAGGCGGCCATCAGAGTGCAGGCGACGGGATCTTCATTGCATAATAGAGCGCAGGGGGCCGGGCCTTCTTTCCGGCATAACCTTCGTTGATGGCCTGACGGGCTTGTAAAACAAGCCGTAATGGGAGATCATGGAGAGCATGACGAAAGCGCTCCCCAAGTTCAAGCCCCGTAAATTCAAAGACGCGCAAGCCGCCGTCGATGCGATCATAGAGATCTATCAGGCCAATATCCATTATCTGCGTGCGCAGTTCGATTCCTTCGCGGATGGGGCCATCACCGGGCACCGTGCGCGGGCCTGTTACCCTTATATCAGGATAGAGGCCACCCTGGCCCGGCGTGTCGATACGCGCCTGTCATACGGTTTCGTACCGCGCCCCGGTGTCTATGAAACGACGGTCACCCGCCCGGATATTTTCGCTCATTACCTTCAGGAGCAAATCCGCCTGCTGATACTCAACCATGATTGCCCGGTGGAAATCGGCGTCAGCGATACGCCCATCCCGATCCATTTCGCGCTGGGCGAGGAATTCCATCTGGAAGGCGACCTGACGGCGGAGCAGATCAACGCGCTGCCGCTGACGTTCGACCAGCCCGATCTGAGCATCATGGATGACGAAGTCGCCAATGGCACGCATGTGCAAAAGCCGAACGAACCGGCACCGCTGGCCCTGTTCCGCGCCCCGCGTATCGACCTGAGCCTGATGCGCCTGAAGCATTACACCGGCACGGCGGGCGCACACTTCCAGAATTACGTGATCTATACCAATTACCAGTTCTATATTGATGAATTCGTCAATATCTGCCGCGAGATCATGTCCCCGACCGACGACCCGGAACTGAAGCGCGAGCGCATGGAATACACGGCCTTCGTCGAGCCGGGCAACCGCGTCACCTTCAACCGCAATCTGGAAGGTTTCGCGGTTCTGGATCAGGAAGGCGTGGCGATCAAGCGCCTGCCGCAGATGCCCGCCTATCACCTGAAACGCGCCGATGGCAACGGCATCACCATGATTAATATCGGCGTCGGCCCCTCTAACGCCAAAACCATCACCGACCATGTGGCGGTATTGCGCCCCCATGCCTGGCTGATGCTGGGGCACTGCGCGGGCCTGCGTAATTCGCAGAACCTCGGCGACTATGTGCTGGCACATGGCTATTTGCGTGAGGATAATGTTCTGTACCGCGACCTGCACCCGGCCATCCCGGTGCCGGCGCTCTCAGAGATCCAGATCGCGCTGGAACAGGCGGTGTCGCGCGTGACCGGCCTTGTCGGTTACGATCTCAAGAAAATCATGCGCACGGGAACGGTCGCCACGGTCGATGACCGCAACTGGGAGCTGCGCCCGCACATCCGTCAGAACGCGCGCCTGAGCCAGAGCCGCGCCATCGCATTGGACATGGAGTCGGGCACGGTGGCCGCGAACGGCTTCCGCTTCCGCGTGCCGTACGGCACCTTGCTATGCGTATCAGACAAGCCGCTGCACGGCCAGTTGAAGCTGCCCGGCATGGCGGACCGTTTCTACCGCGAAAGAGTGGACCAGCATTTACAGGTCGGCTTGCTAACCATGGCGATGCTGCGCGACATCGGCCCCGCCAAACTGCACAGCCGCAAGCTGCGTTCCTTCAACGAGTCGGCTTTCCAGTAACGTTTTCTCCGCCCTGCCGCCACGGCAGGAAATGAAATTTAAACCCCCGTGCTATCCGTTAGATAGAACAGCAAGAGGCCCCCCGGTCAGGGCCTTCTTGCACCCGGCACAAATAAAAACGGCATCCGGAAGGGATGCCGTTTTCATGTCAGGACGAACCTGTTTCCTAAACTGTGATATCGATGGTGCTGCCCCGGCGTGTGTCGCGTCCGGGTTCGCTGCGTTCTTCGGCGCGCGCGGCGTCGGCACGGCGCTCGTTACGCGTTTCCGTTTCCTGCGCGCTGGCGGCGGCGGCTTCGCGCGGCTGCGTTCTGTTGGTTTCCGGCTTTTTCTGTTCCGGGGTTTGCAACTCCTGACCGCGTTGCTGGAAAGGGTTGACGTAGGCCTGCTGTGCGTAGCTGTTGACGTTGATCGCCATAAAAATTCCCCAAAACACAAAGAAGGGCAGAGTCTGCCCGCGTCTTTATAGCATAGGCTTTTGCGGTTAATAAAACCTTTAACCCCGAAAAAAGATGGAACTTTTTCAAATGATGCAACAATTCAGGATTACGTTAACCCGATGGTAACGAGTCTGGCGTAGAACTGTAGGGAAGGCAAGGGGCGGAAGATGACGCAGAGAATCTCTATCCCCTTGAAATAAATATAAAAAGACTATTTGGGGTCCTTCCGGCATCGCCGGGCAAGCGGTAAGACAGAGCGGACGTGTATGACCGGAAGGGGGTTTCCGGCCATTTTAGTAACTATACGGGTTTGGGTAACTCTTATGGATATGCGTTTGTTCGATAAATCACCACAGGTCGCCTCTCTTCTCGTGCGGCTGTATGATACGCAAAAAGTTTACGATCTCGCCAGGGACGCCGATCCGCTGGCGCGGGCCGAACTGACCAGCGCCGTGGCGGCGCTGCTGGAAGCGCATGTCCACCTGAACAACCGCGAACAGGAATTATTGTCCGATGTTTTGATCGGACTGATGCGCCAGGCCGAAGCTGATCTGCGCGCCGCGCTGGCCGAGCGTTTGTCAGTGCTGGACGATGCGCCGCTGCGTCTGGTTTTAAATCTTGCCAACGATACGATCGAAGTGGCGCGCCCGGTTCTGGAGCGCAGCGCCGTATTGAGCGACCTAGACCTGATTTACATCATGAAAACGCGTGGCCCCGAACACTGGCAGGCTGTTGCCGCACGCGAGAATCTAAGCCCACAGCTGATCGACGTTCTGGCCGACAAGCATGATGAGAGTACGGCGATCGTGCTGTCCGCCAACGAACGCGCACGCCTGACATGGCACGCGCTGGACGTGCTGACGGCCATGGCATCCCGTAACGAGAATATCGCCAAGCCGCTGCTGATGCGCTCCGAACTGCCGGATAATATCGTTCGCCGCCTGTACGATCACGTCGGGCAGGAACTGCGCCATTACATCCGCGATTATTACGGCATTTTCTCGGGCGAGGTGACGACGGCCATCGACGAGATCATGCTGGAATTTTCCAACGCCGGGCAACTGGAACTGTTCATGCCGAACCAGCGCGTCATACAGGCCGCCCGGCAATATGCGGAAAAAGGAAAGCTGTCGCTACAGGCAATGATACAAAGCCTGAAACGCGGGCAGATCGCCTCCTTCATCGCGATGTTCGCCGTTTACACCGGAATGCCCGTCGAGGAAATACACGATTATATGAAGCATCCCTCCGGCAAGGCGCTGGCGGTCATTTGCCGCGCGCATGGCATTCAGAAAAGCGATTTTGCCACCATCTACCTGCTGACGAACCGGATGCGCACCGAGAACAAGATCATCAATCAGGGCGATATGCAGGCTGTGATAGCGCATTTCGACAGCATGAAACCGGAAGCGGCGATAGAATTGCTGAACGCGCGCAAGCCGCTGGCCCTGTCATAACGGGTTTGTGTGTGGACCACGTAAAAAGGACGGCTGCGATGCCGTCCTTTTTTCATCCCGCCCTGCGTGCCATTACGCCGCTTCTTTATAAGCTTTAAGCGCCGCGACGCCGGGCAGTTCCTTGCCCTCCATCCATTCGAGGAAAGCGCCACCGGCTGTCGAGACATAACTGAATTTATCGGCCACACCCGCATGTTCCAGCGCGGAAACGGTGTCGCCGCCGCCTGCGACGCTGACCAGCGTGTCTTTGGCGGTAAAATCCGCCACCGCGCGTGCCGCTTCGTTCGTGCCCTTATCGAACGGCTCTACCTCGAACACGCCAAGCGGCCCGTTCCACAAAACGGTTTTGGCTTTTGCCAGATACGATTTCAAAAGCGCCACCGAAGCTGGGCCGATATCGACGGCTTCCTGATCGGCAGGGACGGCCTTGGTATCGCAGATCGTGTGCGGTGCGTTCTTGCCGAATTCCTTCAGTATAACGCGATCGGAGGGCAGCACGATCTCGCAACCGCTGTCTTTGGCGGTCTGCATGATCTTGCGCGCTTCATCCGCCATGTCATGTTCACACAAGGATTTGCCGACCTCGACGCCCTGCGCGAACAGGAAGGTATTCGCCATGCCGCCGCCCAGGAACAGCACATCGACCTTGCGGACAAGGTTATCGAGCACGGAAAGCTTCGATGAAATTTTCGCGCCACCGACGATGGCGACGACCGGGCGCTGCGGCGCTTCCAGTGCATCGCTCAACGCGTTTAGCTCTGCTTCCATCAGCAATCCTGCGCCCGTCGGCATCATATGCGCCAGGCCTTCAGTGGAAGCGTGCGCGCGGTGCGCGGCGGAAAAGGCGTCGTTGATGTAAATATCGCCGAGCTGCGCCAGCTCCTTCACGAAAGCGGGATCGTTGCCTTCCTCACCCTTGTGGAAACGCAAATTTTCCAGCAGGCCGATCTGGCCGGGTTGCAGGCTGTCAACCAGCTTTCGTGCTTCCGCGCCGATGCAATCCTTGCCGAACGCTACCTCTACGCCCCAGCTTTTCTTCAGGTCCCCGGTCAGGAAGGCGAGGGAGAATTCTTCCTCATACCCGCCTTTCGGGCGGCCAAAGTGCGACAGCACCACCGTCTTCGCCCCATGCTGCACCAGCCAGTCGATCGTCGGTTTCAGCCGGTCGATGCGCGTCGTATCCGAAACGACGCCGTCCTTCGCCGGCACGTTCAGGTCGGCACGCAGCAAAACGGTTTTACCTTTCAGGTCAAAATCGCGCAGGGTTTTGAATG
Organism: uncultured Alphaproteobacteria bacterium; assembly: GCA_934538895.1. Lineage (GTDB taxonomy): Bacteria > Pseudomonadota > Alphaproteobacteria > Micavibrionales > Micavibrionaceae > Micavibrio_C. Next base: position 5,502 of record CAKTCH010000024.1, on the reverse strand, counting down.
TCATGGTTTGCTCCTCTATCATTCATCTCAATGTCACGCCCACGCAGGCGGGCATCCGGTATTAGAACTAAAGCGTTTCATAGAGATCTTTCCATTCAGGATTCATCTCTTCAATCAATCTCATCTTCCACGGCCTGTTCCATTTTTCAGGCGTTTTTCTCTTACGATCGCCTTTTCAGGGTCGTCAAAAACTTCGTAATAGACGAGGATTTTTATATCATATTTTTCTGTGAATCCAGATGTGGTTTCATTTTTCCGGGTCCACGCCTGCGCGGGGATGACGTCTCCCTGAGGCTTTACCGGATAGTTTTCGCATTTTCCGTCGCTGCGATCAAACGCGACCGCACGGGGGAGTCGAGGGCGGAATGGCCGCCGTCGGGGACGATTACGTAGTCGGCCTCGGGCCATTCCTGATGCAGGCGGTTGGCCGTATAAATGGGGCAGAGCATGTCGTAACGGCTCTGGATGATCGTCGCGGGAATGCGGCGGATGCGGTCGATGGCCTTCAGCAGGCTTTGCTCATGCGGGATGACGTGATTGAGGAAATAATGCGCCTCGATCCGCGCCATCGCCCAGGCGAAATCTTTCTGCTCGTCCGATGTGATCGTCTCGTAATTCGGGATCAGCGAAGCGCAGGCCCCTTCATACAGGCGCCAGCGCACGGCGGCCTCGACCGATTTCACGCGGTCGCCGCCGGAGAGCACATCTTGATAGTGCCGCAGCAGGTTATGGCGCTCGCTTTTGGGGAAGGGGGCGGCGAATTGCTCCCATGCCTCGGGGAAGATGTTCTTCATCCCGTTCATGAACCAGTCGACTTCTTCCTGTTGCAAAAGAAAGATGCCCCGCAGGATCAGGCTGATGCATTGTTCCGGATGTTTCTGCGCATAGGCCAGCGCCAGCGTGCTGCCCCATGAGCCGCCGAATAGGTGCCAGCGGTCGACGCGCAGATGATCACGCAGCTTTTCCATGTCGCCGAGCAGGTGCGCGAGCGTGTTGTTCTCAAGAGAACCCAGCGGATGCGAACGCCCGGCCCCGCGCTGGTCGAAGATAATGATGCGGTAATGACCGGGATCGAAAAAACGGCGATGCCCTGCCGTGGCACCTTCGCCGGGCCCGCCATGAATATGCAGGATCGGAACGCCGTCGGGGTTGCCGCTTTGCTCCCAGTAGATTTCATGCGAGGAATCGACGCGCAGGAAACCGCTGGAATAGGGCGACAGCGGCGGGAACAGATCATAAGGCGTATTGCGGCGGGTTAATACCGTCATGCAAAGAGGCCCCTTAATTTATTAATTATCTTCAGGCAGCTTAGCCGTTGGCGCATCGTCTGGCAAGATCTCCAGCCAGACGGCGTTGGAAAGACTGATATAAGGCCCGTTATAGCTTTCAACCCAGCCGCGTACCCTGACGTTCTTCCCGGCAAGGCTCAGCGTATCTATATTCTTCTGCGCCATCTGGCGGCGTACGGGGCCTTCGACGCCGATGGTGAAATCCTTGCGCCAGTCTTCGCCGAAATTCAGGAAGATCGTATTATTCGACATACCGGTTTTGGCAATCCTGCCCTCGACGATCGCCCAGCCGTTCATCGCACTTTCGGCGGTAGCGGGGGAAAGCACACCGAACTTGTCCGATGCCCACAAGCCGCGTTTATGGGCGATCGCTTCATTCTCTAGCGCCAGCATCGGCGCCGCCATTTCGATATGATCCTGACCCGGCTGGATGCGGGCCAGACCGTTCTTCAGCAGGAAACCCTGCACCCAGAATTTGTCCTGATGCGTTTCGAGATGGCCCATATAATGGCCCATGCGGTTGCGGCGGCCTTCGGTTTCATTCTTCGTCTGGTACAGTGCCGCTTGTTTGTTTTCCAGCAATGTCTTCAACTGGTCAAAGGCGGCGCTGGCAAGCGGACCGGGATTCGCGGCATCGTTGTCAGGGATGTCGATACCTGCAAGCTGCACGATGCGCCCGTCCTGCAACTGCACGCGCAGGGGGTCGACGATCTTCTGCACCAGCACCAGCCCCTGACTGCGCAAGGCGGAGAAATCGCTTGCGGGCGCGGGCATGAGAATGTCCGCGGGCTTATCTTCTTTCCCCTCTTTGGCTTCCGGTGCCATGTCCGCGCCTTGAAAAGTCATATGTTTGATGCCGAAAGGGCTTTCCTGCGCCCGCACGGGAATGCTAAAACCGCAACATAGAATCCCTGACATGAACATGAATATGCGGAGTATTTTCATCATGATGACAGATTGGCCTGTTTTACGCGGTTTTGGCAAGATGCTGATGACGGGCGCGGCATTATGCGCGCTGGCGGCCTGTTCCACCAATCCGGCCACGGGCGAACGCCAGTTTACCGCATTGATGTCGCCCGCGCAGGAAAATCAGGTGGGCGCGCAGGAAAACGCCAAAGTGCTGCAAACCTACGGCATTCCCGAAAACAGCCAGAATCTACAGGCTTACGTCAATCAGGTCGGCCAGCGCGTGGCGCAGGATACCGAGCGTTCGGACGTGCAATATAAATTCACACTGCTGGATTCGCCCATGGTCAACGCGTTCGCGCTGCCGGGCGGGTATGTATACGTCACGCGCGGCCTGATGGCGCTGGCGAATAGCGAGGCGGAATTCGCGGGCGTCGTCGCGCACGAAATCGCCCACATTACGGGTCGCCATTCGGCTGAACGCTATTCGCAGGGCGTCCTGACCACACTGGGGGCGGCGGCGCTGTCGATCGCTCTGGACAGTAACGCGGCGTCGCAGGCGTTGGGCGTGGGATCGCAGCTATACATGTCGTCCTATTCGCGCGGGCAGGAAAGCCAGGCCGACGATCTGGGCATCCGTTACCTGCATAAGGCGGGCTATGATACGTTCGCCATGGCCAGCTTCCTGAACGCGCTGGACCGCGACAGCCAGCTGGGCGATCAGGCCAGGGGGCAATCCGGCGGCGGCGTCGATTATTTCGCCACGCACCCGAAAACAGCCGACCGCGTCAATCAGGCCACGGCGATCGCCGCGCAATATGCCGCCAACCAGAAAACCGTCAACCGCAATGAATATCTGCGCATGATAGACGGCATGGTCTACGGCGACAGCGAGCGGCAGGGCTTCGTGCGCGGCCAGACGTTCTGGCACCCACAGATGGGTTTCACCTTCACGGCCCCGGCAGGTTTCACTTTAAGCAACCAGCCGACACAGGTGATCGCGGCATCGAAGCAAAACGGCGCGGTCATTATTCTCGATTCCGCGCAGGGTCCGCAGGGGGCCGATCCGCTGACATATCTGACCAGTACATGGATGCAGGGCAAGCCTGTAACGGGTGCCGAACGTATCGACATTAACGGCAAGCCTGCGGCGACCGCGAGCATCCCCGGCACGGTGCAGGGGCAGGCGGTGACGATCCGCCTCGTTGCCGTGCAATGGGCGCCGGATGGCCTCGGGCGGGCGGCTGGGCTTTGCCCAATCGGCCTTTCAGGTCGGCGGCAATGCCGGAACGGCGCTGGTGGATGAACTGAAGCGCGCCACCTATAGCTTGCGCCCCATGACCGCGCAGGAAAAACAATCCATCCGCCCGCGTAAACTCAAGATCGTGACGGCGGGGGCGGATGATACCGCAGCATCCCTGGCGGCGCGCATGGCCGTGGACACCGGCGACCGCGCACAGTATTTCCGCGTGCTGAACGGTCTGGAGAACGGCCAGGACATCCAGCCCGGCCAGCTTTATAAAATCGTCGTGGAATAAGGAAGTATAGCCGATCGCAATGACAACTTTTAAAACATCGGATTTTTGAAACAGAACAACAAAAACCCCCGGCTGTACCAGTCGGGGGCAGTTTTTACTTACTAGGGCATAAGTAAACACAGAAAAAGAGTGGTGCGACCGGGTTGGGGTTGGGGGAGACAGAGTAGGCCCGGCCGCACCGGCTAAGAGAGATGGGGAAACAGGTTCATCTCTCGTTAGTCATTCCTGCCACGCCGCGTTGGCACATCGGCATGGCAAGATCGCTTCTAGAATTCCATCAGCATATCGCGTGCATCGCCCACATGACGGCTCATGGAAACTTTCAGCTTGTCCATGGCCCGCTGCTCAAGCTGGCGGACCCGTTCCTTGCTAACGCCCAACTGTTTTCCCAGTTCCTCTAAAGTTACCGGTTCATACACAAGATGACGTTCGCGGATGATCGTTTGTTCCCGGTCCGAGAGTTCGCCCAGCGCGGTTTGCAGCCAGGCGGAACGCGTCTGGGCGTCTTTCATGCCCATGACGACCTCTTCCGGGTTCGGGCGGCTATCGGCGAGGAAGCTTTGCCAGTCCGCATCGCCGTCTTCGCCGATCACGGCGTTCAGCGACTGATCGTTGGCGGCAAGGCGCGCTTCCATATCCTCTACATCCGTGATTTTTACGTCCAGATCGCGGGCGATCTGCGCGCGGCCTTCGGCGCCCAGGCCTTCCTGGCCGTTCTTACCCTCGATTTTGGCACGCAGGCGGCGCAGGTTGAAAAACAGAGATTTCTGGGCGGCGGTAGTGCCGGTGCGCACGATCGACCAGTTGCGCAGGACGTAATCCTGAATGGACGACCTGATCCACCATGAGGCATAAGTCGAGAAGCGCAACTCGCGCTCCGGCTCGAAGCGGTTGGCCGCCTGCATCAGGCCGATATTGCCTTCCTGTATCAGGTCGCCGATCGGCAGGCCGTAATTGCGGAATTTCGAGGCCATCGCCACGACAAGGCGTGTATAGGACTGCACCAGTTCGTGCAGGGCTTTTTCATCACCCTTTTCACGCCAGCGGCGCGCTAGTTCAAGCTCGTGCTCTTTTTCGAGCAAAGGCTCGTTCATCGAGTTGCGGATATATTCCAGATTGGATTTTTGAGTCTGTACGTCATCTATGTGTGCCATAACTAAATAACCCCCGTAGGCTGTAAGTGGTTCCAACACAAGACCGCCCTTGCAATAAGCGACAGTCTCCGTGACTACACTGATTAGTTTAGCACCTGAATTGTGTCAGAAAAAAGGGTTATGAGCGACTTTACCGTGATTTTTTCACATCACGCCGCCGTCACGCTGGCAGGGGTAAATTTCCCTTATGTTTCAATAGGTTCGAATACATCGCCCAAAGGCGTAAAGCCCGCGCATACCAAAGGGCCGCCAAAGCCGCAACCACTAAACCGCATTAAATAATTGGTGGAATCATCCAAATTATATTCGTTTAAACATGATTTCTGAAGGGAGAGATATTTTGACGTCTACTTATCATTTGAATTTCTTTGTAGACTATGGGGAAGGCCCTTTGTTTCCAGCAAACGAAAAGGCGCTTGAAAAATTTGAATCCCCGATTGATCCCACAGAGTTGCCTATATCAAAGGAACTTATTGATGATTTAGAATTATTTCGCGAAGAATTTGGTCAAAAATTCGGCGACACTATTGATTCTATTGAAGAGTTTCCTGACTGGGACATACGTGCAAAAAAGCTTATTGCACGATTAGAAGAAGAACTAGGATCAGAGTATAA
>CAKTCH010000023.1 GCA_934538895.1 uncultured Alphaproteobacteria bacterium | reverse complement strand
GAAGCATTACCGCATCTCCGGCATTCCTGTCGCCGAAAGCAACGGCAGGCTTGTCGGTATCCTCACCCACCGCGACGTGCGCTTCGCTGATAACGACCAGACGCCCGTGCGCGAACTGATGACGGCGGAAAACCTCGTGAAGGTCGTGAACGGCGCCAGCAAGGACGAAGCGCGCAAGCTCCTGCACAAGCACCGCATCGAAAAATTGCTGGTGGTCGATGATGCCGACCGCTGCATCGGCCTGATTACGGTCAAGGATATCGAAAAATCGACCCTGTTCCCGCAAGCAAGCAAGGACGCGCAGGGCCGCCTGATGGTCGGCGCCGCCGTCGGCACCGGCAATACCGGCGTCGAGCGTGCCGAAGCCATGATGGATTCCGGTCTTGACGTGCTGGTGGTCGATACCGCTCACGGCCATTCGAAAAACGTGCTGGAAACCGTTGCGCGCATCAAGAAGCTGGCGGGCGATAAACTGCAAATCGTCGCGGGTAATATCGCCACGGGCGACGCCGCGCGCGCCCTGATCGACGCGGGCGCCGATGCGGTCAAGGTCGGCATCGGCCCCGGTTCCATCTGCACCACCCGCGTGGTCGCGGGCGTCGGCGTGCCGCAACTGACCGCCATCATGGATGCGGCGGAAGCGTGCGCGAAATCCGGCACCCCCGTCATCGCCGATGGCGGTATCAAATACTCAGGCGATCTGGCCAAGGCCATCGCGGCGGGCGCTGATTGCGTCATGCTTGGCAGCCTGTTCGCGGGCACCGACGAAGCCCCCGGCGAAGTCGTACTCTATCAGGGCCGCTCCTATAAAACCTATCGCGGCATGGGCTCGGTGGGCGCGATGGCGCGCGGCTCTGCCGACCGCTATTTCCAGGGCGCGGTAAAGCAGGCGCAAAAACTGGTGCCCGAAGGCATCGAAGGCCGCGTCCCCTACAAAGGCCCGGTCGGCAACGTCATCCACCAGATGGTGGGGGGCCTGCGCGCCGCGATGGGCTACACCGGCAACAGGACGATCGCGGATATGAAAGAAAACGCCGAATTCCTGCGCATGACGTCGGCAGGCTTCCGCGAAAGCCACGTCCACGACGTGACCATCACCCAGGAAGCGCCCAATTACAGGGCGACGGAATAACATTGGCATAATTTATAGAGATAAATTATAAAAATTATCTTCTTAAATATAAGAATAAGGAGTTTTTTATGAACAATACAGCTTATCACCACGCCGATGTCCAGATCGATCCGCGCCTGCCGCAACCCGGTATGAAGGATATTGCCAAAGAATTTGGTGTATCAGCGCACCAGATGGACGAGAACTATGGCGTCCGGATTGTCGACGAAGGGCAAGGCGTTTACCGTGTCGGCGTTACAAGCGCTGGAGCAAACCAGATTGAGCGCGGTCCTGCCGCCATCCACGCCAAAATCAATCGTCAGGATTTTTATCTGGGCTGAGGTCAGCGCGCCTGCCACACTCAGCGTTAAGGATATTGCCAAAGAATCTGGTGCATCAGCGCACCCGATGGATGAGAACTATAGCGTCCAGCCTGTCAACGTTTTAAGATCAGGGCGCGAGGGCGGGGAGTAGGGTCCGGTCGGCTTTGTCGTCCAGATGCGTGTCCGGGCACCCGAAGACAATAATCAAATCGCCTTCGCCATCGTTTTTGAGTTGGTGCGCGTAACCTTCGGGAATTGTAAAGCTGTCGCCTTCGCGGACGGAAACAGGCGTTTCCGGATGGGGAACACTATAACCTTCATCCGTTCTTTCAGCCTTGCCCCAGTACAGGGTGCCTTGCCCCCTGACGACAGCATAGCCTTCATCGCCATGCGCATGAAAATGACAGCCTACCCGATCGGAAATGGCGGCAACATGGGTGCGATACTGTGTATCGCCATCAACGACGGCATGACGGATTTTCACGACCGGATCAGCCTGCGCCTTCTCCAGCGCCACCTCCCAGGCAGCACGTGCGATGCCCAGACGGCTGTGGTCTGATTGAAGTTTCAGTTTTTCTTTTCCGGTAATCATTTTGTATCCTATCTGAAAGTTTTAATATATTAGACTGGAAATAGATTTATGTCAAAAAACAGTGAGGTATTTCCATGTCGGCGTTACAAGCGACAGCATATACCGAATCAAGCACGTCATGCTGTCCATCACGCCAAATGAACACAACGCCCCTCGCACAAGCCCGTCATCCCGAGCGCAGCCGAGGGATCTTTCTCGGTTTAAACTTGATAAGATCCCTCGGCTGCGCTCGGGATGACGGTATGAGCCGGATTTCGTTATGATTGTTCAGGGCGTTGTGTTCATCAGTTAATCATTGACGATTCCAGAGTCTAGCGCGCCTGCCGCTGGATATCCTGGCCCAGATCCTCGATAGCGTCGCCGATATCGTTACCGGCGCTGCTGAGGGCGTCTTCGATCTTCTCCCCTGTCGTTTGCGGGCGTTGCGCCTGATAGACCATCACCCCCAGAATGCCCACCAGCAGCAGGACGATCAGGATCAAAAGTGTTTTGTTTGTTTTCATGTTTCAAATCCTTATAGTCGGAATATTCACGTTGAATGTAGCGGCAAACGGAACGCAATAAAACATGAATATCAGGTCTTGCACACAACGAGATGCCGGCGATCTCGCCCATATCCATATCGAGGGCTGGCGTTCGAGCTACGGCGGGCTGGTAGAGCAATCTTTCCTCGACGCGCTCGACAAGGAGTCGCGGGCGGCGGACTGGGCCAAATGGCTGGGCGAGGGGACCGAAGCGCTCATCGCCTGTGACGACGCGGGCGACCCGGCAGGCTTCATTGCCTTTAATAAACTGATGACCCCGCCGCCCGGCATGTCTCCCGTGCGCCCGCTTTACACGGCGGAGATTCTTGCGATCTATATCCTGCCCGCTTACTGGCGCAAAGGTCTGGGCAGGCAACTGATGCGCGCCGCCGTCACGCGCCTGAAAGAGCGCAAACACAAATCGCTCTGCCTGTGGACGCTGGAGAAGAACGCACGCGGCAACGCCTTCTACAAGGCGCTGGGCGGCCAGCGCTGCGGCAAGAAAGATATCACCATCGGCAACCGGAAACTCACCGACGTCTGCTACGGCTGGCGCGATACGGCGGGAATCTAGGCAGTCTTCTCCATAAACGGATAATCGGTATAACCCTCCGCCCCGCCTTTATAGAAAGTGCCGGGCTGCGGGGGGTTCAGCGGCGCGTGCGCGGCGAAGCGCGCCGCCAGATCGGGATTGGCGATATAAGGCAACCCGAACGCCACCGCGTCCAGTACGCCGTCATCCAGCGCCTTCTGCGCCCGCGCAAAATCATACGCGTCGTTTCCGGCGATCAAGCCGTTGTAAACCTTGCGCATGGCCGCCGTAACCGCCAACGGCTTGTTCGACGTTTCACGCACATGCAGGAAAGCAAGGTTGAAACGATTGAGTTCTTTTGCCGCATGAGTAAACAGCCCCTCAAGATCGCTGTCATACATGCTTTGATAGCCGTTCATCGGCGACAGGCGCAAACCCGTGCGGTCCGATCCGATAGCGGCGGTGACCGCTTCGGTGACTTCCAGTAAAAAGCGCGTGCGGTTGGCGACCGGCCCGCCATATTCGTCGGTGCGCGTGTTGGAACCATCGCGCAGGAACTGGTCGATCAGGTAACCGTTCGCCCCGTGAATCTCGACGCCGTCGAACCCGGCGCGCACGGCGCGTTGCGCGGCGTCCGCGTAATCCCGTACGGTCAACTTGATCTCATCCCGGGTCAGCGGGCGTGGCGTGACATAGGGTTTCTTGCCTTCCAGCGAACGCGCCTCCCCCTCCGCCGCGATCGCCGATGCTGAAACCGGAACCTTGCCCTCCAGAAAATCCGGATGCGACAACCGTCCCATATGCCAAAGCTGCAAAACGATCCGGCCACCTTTGCCGTGCACTTCATGGGTCACGGCTTTCCACGCTTCTTCCTGTTCGTCGGTGTAGATGCCGGGCGCATCCTTCCAGCCATAACCCATCGGCGAAATGGCGGTGGCCTCGCTGATAATCAGCCCGGCACCGGCCCGCTGCCCGTAATACTGCGTCATTAAATCGTTCGGCACCCGCGAAGCACCCGCCCGCCCGCGCGTCAGCGGCGCCATCCAGATACGGTTCTTCAGGCTTAAGGCTCCGGCTTTCACAGGATCGAACAGGTGCGGCATGGGGCGATCTCCTTCGTTTTGACTTATCTAGGATAGTGGCACAATCGCGGCAACCCTGCTATAAGGGCGTCCATGTTACCGTCAGCCCGCGTACAAACCGCCATTGAGCTTCTGGAAAAAACCGGCGCCAGCCGCATCCCGATGGATTCCACTGTCGGCGATTACATGCGCCACCGTAAATATATCGGCTCCAAGGATCGCGCGGCGATCGCCGAAAGCGTCTATGCGCTGGAACGGGCGCGGGCGCGTCTGGGCTGGTGGCTTTCTCATGCCGGTGCTGAAGACACGGCCCGCAGCCGCATGATCGCGTGGCTGGTGCTGGCCGAAGGCGCGGGTGTCAACGCCATAGATAGGCTTTTCGACGGCAGCAAATACGCCCCCGAACCGCTGCGCGGCGATGAAAAAGAGCTCATCGAAAAACTCTCCGGCAAAAAACTCGATTCCGAAATCGTGCCGGAAACCGCGCGCGTCGAATGCCCGCCGCAATGGGAATCGCGCCTGCGTGCGTTCTTCGGCGATGATTTCAAGGTTGAAATGGCCGCGATGCTTGGCACCGCCCCGCTGGATCTGCGCGTCAACACGCGCCTTGCCGATCGCACCGAAGCAAAGGCCGCGCTGGCCGCCGACGGCATCGAAACCGATCTCACCGCCATTTCCCCATGGGGTTTGCGCTGCCGTGGCAAGGCCTACCTTTCGGAAAGCCGGGTTTTTCGCGACGGCCTGATCGAAATTCAGGATGAAGGCTCGCAACTGATCGCCTATGTCACCGGCGTGAAACCCGGAATGCAGGTGCTGGATTACTGTGCCGGTGCGGGCGGCAAGACGCTGGCGCTCGCCGCCGCGATGAAGAACAAGGGGCGTATCGTCGCCATGGATATCGCCGAAGGCCGTCTTGAAAAAGCCCGTCCGCGTTTCCGCCGCGCGGGCGTGGCCGACATTATCGAGGTCCGCGCGCTCTCCGATGAAAAGAACCGTAAATGGCTGCGCCGTCAGAAGGAAAGCTTCGATGTCGTGCTGGTCGATGTGCCGTGCACCGGCACCGGCACCTGGCGGCGTAACCCGGATATGCGCTGGCGTCACTATGGCCCCGGCCTCGATGAACTGCTGGAAACACAGGCCGATATTCTCGAACGCGTCACCCGTGCGGTGAAAGTCGGCGGCAGGCTCGTCTATGCGACCTGTTCGCTGCTGCCCGATGAAAACGAGCATCAGGTTGAGAAATTCCTGGCCCATCATCCGGAATTCGAACGGCTGCCGCTCGATCGGCTCTGGGAAGACGGCAAAGCCCCCGGCACCCCCTATATGCGCCTGACGCCGCACCGCCACGACACGGACGGATTCTTCGCCGCCGCGCTGGTGCGGCGCGAGTCGAGCATGCCGCCGGATGAGCGTTATCCATCTGATTTTAATGAATAAAATCAAACTTCATTGACATTCGCGCCTAACAGGAGCTTGCTAAAGCCTCCTGCGTATGACGTTCTGGAGTGCAATAGCATAGAATAACAGAGAGTATGGGACATGTACCCCGATTTGAAGAATTTCCAAAACCTGCATCGCGACGAAATCTGTCGCCAACTCAAAAATGACGGATATGAAATCTTGCGGCGCGGCGGCCTCTGTAGCGTATATCACCAGCCCGGCAGCGATTTCACCGTGCATGTGTCGATGACGCCTCATACAGCGGCGCTGGCCTGCGACATGTTCCAAAAACACGCTGACAATCCTTACCTGCCGAAAACCCACGATCACCTGACCGTTAACGATCGCGTCCATGTCAGCATCATTGAGAAACTCGTCTCTCTAGAGGAACTCGCCGAAGAAGATGAAGAACATGTGACCTTCGGCATTGCCCGCGCCCTGTCGTCCTTTGCTTACGGTGATGAAATCCATGAACCCGTCCACGAAGAACTCGCCAAGGACCCCAGAATAGTGGAAGCGGTGCGCGCGCTGGTCGGCTGCGCCCGTAAGGCGCTGCGTACCTATGGCGGCGAAGGCGACAGCCTGTTTGTCGATCGCGATGTGGGGGGCATTCTTTTCCGGATGGATGATAAAGGCGGCGCGCAGCCGGTTTTCGCCAATGCGCTTTGTTACACCACGCCCTCGCGTAAGCTGGAAGACGAGTTCAACTCCATTCTCTCGCGGATGCACGCCCTTGAGAATCAGCAAAGAAAAACCCCGGCGGCGTGCCGGGGCTCTCCTGTACCTTAAGCCGCTTCCCTCTGGCGCTTTTCGCGTAACGTTTTGGCCGCCTTCACCATATTGATCAGCGCCGGCTCGACCTCCGCCCAGCCGCGCGTCTTCAGGCCGCAATCCGGGTTCACCCACAACTGGTCCGCCGGAATGACTTTCTCCGCCTTTGCCAGCAGGCCCGTCATTTCCTCGGCTGACGGTACGCGCGGGGAATGGATATCCCAGACGCCGGGGCCGATCTCGTTCGGGTATTTGTAATTCACGAACGCCTCCAGCAATTCCATATGCGAACGCGACGTCTCGATCGAAATCACGTCGGCATCCATCGCGCCTACGGAATCGATGATGTCGTTGAATTCCGAATAGCACATATGGGTATGGATCTGCGTTTCGTCCTTCACGCTGCACGACGACAGCTTGAACGCCTCGACCGCCCAGGCGAGATAGGCTTTCCAGTCTGCCCGGCGCAGCGGCAGGCCCTCGCGGATCGCCGGTTCGTCGATCTGGATAATATTGATCCCTGCTTTTTCGAGGTCGTTCACTTCATCGCGAATGGCAAGCGCGATCTGGTGTGCCGTCTGCGAACGCGGCTGATCGTCGCGCACGAACGACCATTGCAGGATGGTGATCGGCCCGGTCAACATGCCTTTCATCGGCAATCCGGTCAGCGACTGCGCATATTGACTCCACTTCACCGTCATCGGCGCCGGGCGCGATACGTCGCCGAAAATGATCGGCGGTTTCACGCAGCGCGAACCGTACGACTGCACCCAGCCGTTTTTGGTGAAGGCGAAACCGGCCAGTTGCTCGCCGAAATATTCGACCATGTCGTTACGCTCGGCTTCGCCATGAACCAGGACGTCCATGCCGATCTTCTCCTGAAAACGCACCACATGTTCGATTTCGGCCTTCATCGCCGTTTCATAAGCGGCCACATCGATGCTGCCTTTCTTGAAATCGGCGCGGGCCTTGCGGATGGTATCGGTCTGCGGGAACGATCCGATCGACGTGGTCGGGAACGCGGGCAGTTTCAGCGCCGCCTGCTGTTTCTGGCGGCGTGTGGCGAACGGGCTTTGGCGGTTCGCCATGGCCGGGGTGACCGCCTTGATCGCGGCTTTCACCGCCTCGTTATGGATGCGGGCCGATGTCTTGCGGTCTTCCGCCACCGCGTCGCTGACTTTCAGCGTCGCGGAAATCGAACCGCGGCCTTCGTCGCACGCCTTGGCGATCGCCGTGATCTCAAACAGCTTCTGCTTGGCGAACGCCAGCCAGCTTTTCAGTTGCGGGTCCAGCGCCGTTTCCTCGTCCAGATCGTTCGGCGTATGCAGCAGCGAACAGCTGGACGATACGATCAGCCGATCCTTGCCCAGTATTTTCGCGGCTTTCTCCGCCACGTCCAGCGCAGCGCTCAAATCGTTCTTCCAGATATTGCGCCCGTCGACCAGCCCCAGCGACAATACCTTGTCGTCCGGCAGTTTCGAAAGCACGTCGTCCAGTTGCTCCGGCGCGCGCTTCAGGTCGATATGCAGCCCGTTGACCGGCAGGCTTGCCGCCAGCGCCGTGTTATCGCGCAACCCGTCGAAATAGGTCGCGATCATGATCTTCAGGCGCGGCACCGCCTTGCGGATTTCCGCATAGGCCTCCTTGTAAGCCGCCTTGTAGGAATCCGCCAGATCCAGCGCCAGCGCCGGTTCGTCGATCTGCACCCATTCCGCACCCAGCGCTTCGAGTTTCTTCAATGCCTCGATATAAACCTTCACCAGCGACGGCACCAGCGTACAGCGGCAAGCGGTGAAATCGGTGGCCTTCTTGGAAATAATCAGGAAGGTCAGCGGCCCGACCAGTACGGGCCGCGTCTCGATTCCAGCTTTTTTCGCTTCCTCATATTCGTCGAACGGCTTGGTGCTGGACAACGCAAAGGTCTGGCCCTTTTGCAGTTCCGGCACGATGTAATGGTAATTGGTGTCGAACCACTTGCTCATATCCATCGCGGTGACGTCATCATTGCCGCGTGCCATCGCGAAGTAGGTCTGGCTGTCGATAATGCCGCCCTTCCAGTTGTAGCGCGGCGGCACCGCCCCCACCAGCGCGCACGTATCCAGCACATGGTCGTAGAGGGAAAAGTCGTTCGAGGGAATATGGTCGATCCCGGCTTCCTGCTGCAACTGCCAGTGCCGCAGACGCAAGGCCCGCGCCGTTTCCTGCAATGCGGCTTCCGGCGCCTTGCCTTTCCAGTATGCCTCGATGGATTTCTTCAGTTCACGCTGTACGCCAACCCGGGGGAACCCGAGCGAAGATGTCAGTGTCATGATAAATGCTCCTTGCCTGTCTTGAGCCATTGAAGCCCTGCCTTATCGCAGGGCAATAATATTAAGGCACAAGCCCCAGACGCTGGCAAGCTTTGTAAGGCATTTCATCGTGATTGAGGCTGTAGAAATGCAGATGCGTGACGCCTTGCCTCACCAGTTCCTCGCACTGTCGCGCCAGCAATTCGGTGGTCGCGGCGGCGAAAGCCTCGGGATCGCTCTTGATCGGCTCCAGCCGGTTTTTCAGCCAGTCCGGCACCCGCGCCTGACAGTTATTGGCAAAGCGCAGCATGTTGTCGTAGTGCATGATCGGCAGCACGCCCGGAATGATATCGACCTTCACCCCCGCCGCCGCCGCCCGGTCGCGGAAACGGAAATAATTGTCGTTATCGAAGAAAAACTGGGTAATGGCGCGGTCGGCCCCGGCGTCGCATTTGCCTTTCAGGAACGCGATATCGGTGGCCACGTCCGGCGATTCCGGGTGCTTCTCCGGGTAGGCGGCGACGCTGATCTGAAAATCATGGCGGTCTTTCAGCGCGCTGATAAGCTCATGCGTATAGGCGAAATAGCAATCGTCCGGCTGGCTGCGCAAGGACGGGTCCCGGGGCCTGTCGCCGCGTAGCGCTACGATATGCGTGATGCCGCGCGTCCAAAGTTCATCCGCCATGGCCATCAGCATATCCTTGGTCGTGGCCATGCAGGTCATGTGCGCGCCCGTGGCCGCCCCGCTCAGGCTTTTCAGCATGGCGGCGGATTCGATGGTCAGTTTCGGCCCTTCGCCGTTCAGCCCGCCCGCGCCGTAAGTGACGGTCATGAATTCCGGCTTTATCGAGGCCAGCTTCTGCACGCGCGGCCATAAATGGCTGGCGGCTTCCGGCGTCTTGGGCGGAAAGAATTCAAAGCTGACTTTCACGTTGCCGTTCATAATATGCTAGGCCGCCTTGCCGATGGCTTTACTGTCGTATGACAGGATAAAGGCGCGGATAATCTTCGCCATGTCGCTTTCCGCCATACGCGCGCCGATCAATGTCTGTTCATGGCTCGGCTTCTCGAAACCCATCCCGGCGGCGCGATTGACGATCGCCGCCAGCCCTACGCATTCCATACCGCAATGGCGGGCAATAATATTTTCCGGCACGGTCGACATGCCCACCGCATCCGCGCCCATGACGCGCACCGCACGAATTTCCGCCGGCGTTTCAAAAGTCGGCCCCAGATGCGCGCTATAGACGCCTTCGGTCAGGCGCACGCCTTCCTTCCGCGCTCCCGCCAGCATCAATCGCCGCAATCCCGGATTCCACGCATCCTCCAGCGAAGGGAAGCGCGGACCCCATTCATCGTCGTTCGGTCCCGTCAGCGGATTCATGCCCATATGGTTGATATGATCGCTGATCAGCATGATCGAACCGGGGTGCAAATCCTCATGCAGCCCGCCGCAGGCATTGGTCAGCACCAGCACCTCGACACCCAGCTTCTTCATCGTCCGGATAGCGACCTTGATCGGATCGGCCCCGACCCCCTCGTATAAATGGGTGCGGCCCTTCAGGTAGAACACAGGCACGCCGCCTACTGTACCGATTTTCAGCGTCCCCTCATGCCCCGACACCGAAGCGGGTGAGAAACCGGGCAGATCGGCATAGGGAATGCTGGCGGCCTCTGCCATTAAATCGGCCACCGCGCCCAGCCCCGAACCCAGCACCACGGCGATCTTCGGCTGTAAATCGCGCGCGCGCGCGCGTATCAGCGCTGCGGATTCATCGATACAGGCGTTTAATACGGACATGTGCACAAGGGCTCCCCCTTTTCATACATAATACACGGCCTTTATCTATGGCGGTATCAGGATGCGGCGTCAATCCCGGCGGGTCTTGTTCTATGCGCCTTCGCCATGCGCCAGCGGTTTCACATACTGGCGGTAAGTATCCCAGGGAAACCGCACCCAGACGTCCTGCGCGATGTCCTGATGATAAAGATCGACCAGCGCTGCGCCGTCCGGTTTGGCGAACAGGGTGACGACCGTGCAATCAGTCAGCATGTCGCGTAATAATTTCAGCGTCGCGCCCGTGTCGGCCAGATCGTCCACAACCAGCACATCCTGGCGAAAATCCGGCGCGGGTGGTTTCAGCAAGGTCGGCTCCTTGCGGTTTTGATATGGCGGATATCCAGTTCCCGCGCCAGAATCCCCGCGGGAAACAGGCCGCCGCGGGTAATGGCCAGAATTTTGCCGCGGGAAAGTTTTTGTGCGATAATCCGGCGCGCCAGCGCCCGGCAATGGCTCTGTATATCGTCCCATGTGACATAATGTTCCGTATTGTAATCCATAGCTGAAGATCCTTTCACCGCGTTTGTCATCTATTTGCGGGCTTTTTTCAATGGTCTTCCTTTTCGATTTTACAGATTTCTGTTGTTATATATAAACAAATCAGTTAATTTCCCGAACAAGAAATATAAAGAAGGGAAAAATAACATGCCTCTCGAAATAAGTGACGCTTATGCAGATATGCTGAAACATCTGCTGCAAAAAGCGGATAAATTCGCCGAGGAAAACGTAAAACGGGGCGATGGCGGACCTTTTGGCGCATCCTTGCATGTTTTTAATGCTGGAAGGGATGCAAAACGGAGGGATATCGGCACGCCGGCGGCCAATGCCGTCCTGAAGAAAGGGCAGGCCAGCGCCCATGCCGAAAACGAGGCATTGTCTCCTGAAAACATCGATGAACTGAGAGCGGTTCTGGCGCAATGCGGTGCCGGCACCACGGTGGTTCTGGCCTCCAGCGGTGAAAGCTGCCCGGCCTGCCATGCCAAGGAAGAAATTCTCGCCCGCACCTTGCAGGCGGAAGGTCTGATTCAGGGCGCGGATCAATTCCTTGTGATATACGGCGCGACCTTCGAACAGACACGCACGGTCGCGGGTTTTAATGACGAGCCTTATTTATGGGATATGCAAAAAACGCCCGATCAGCGCCATGTCAAAACTACGCAAGCGCCTGTCGCCGATATCCCCGAAGCCGTGGCGGGCATCTTCGCCGCCGCCGAAACGCCAGTGGCCGTTGTGGTCAGGGATGACGAGGTTATCGGCTTTGGCTTCGCCGACCGCGGGAACGATTTAATGGCCACAGCGGAAGTAGGGCCGCTGGCCTATGCCGAATGTCTGTGGGCGAATGTCGGGCGGTTTGTCACGGTAAATCATCCGCGTCAGGCTGCGTTCGCGACGCAGGAAGCGCCCGGCATCGGCAACCGGGATCTCTTCGAAATTGTGTCAAGGCGTCCCTATAACGGTCCGGGAAGCGCTATTCATGTCGCGGATTTCAGTAACGGTTTCGAAAACCGCGCCCAGCTGGCATGGCGGGAAAAAATGGAAGCGGAACGTCGGGTGACAGGCCGCACCAAGAGTCTGTACAACGGCGC
>CAKTCH010000022.1 GCA_934538895.1 uncultured Alphaproteobacteria bacterium | reverse complement strand
GATGATCGTCGTGGTGGGTGTCGTGACCTGTCGTGTGTGCGGCGTCCATAGAACTTAGTCCTCTTACTATAAAATTATTCGGCGATCGCGGCTGTGCGGCCAGCTGCGAATTCGTCGTAGGTGATCAGTTTCGTCTGGGCGGCTTCGATCCAGGCGGTGAAGTCTTCCTTCGGCACGACGCGGATTTCGATCGGCATGAAAGCGTGATCCTTGCCGCACAGCTCCGAGCACTGGCCGTAGTAAGTGCCGGTGCGGGTCACTTTGGCCCATGTTTCATTCAGGCGGCCCGGAACCGCGTCTACCTTGATGCCGAAAGCGGGCACGGCGAAACTGTGCAGCACGTCGCTGGCGGTGATGATGAATTGCACGGTGGTATCGACCGGGATCACCATTGGATAGTCAGCGGAGAGCAGGCGATGCTGGCCTTTGGATATATCTATATCCTTTTCGGCGATCATGATGGATTTGTAGCTCAGTTCACCATGGTCCGGGTATTCGAAGTCCCAGTTCCACTGGTTGCCGGTGACTTTCACGACTAGTTCCGCGTTCTCGACGCGGTCGGTAAAATACAGCAGTTTCAAAGATGGCACGGCGACGATAATCAGGATTAGCACCGGCACGACCGTCCACACGACTTCCAGAGGCACGTTGTGCGTGGTCGTGCTGGGCCTGGGGTTGGCGCGTTCGTTGAAGCGGGCCATAACGACCACCAGCAGCACCAAAACAAACAGGGTAATGCCGGAAATAATCCAGAGCAGCATGTTATGGAATTCATGAATGCGATCGGCGACCGGGCTTACCGATTCCTGGAAGCCCAACTGGTAAGGCGCCATGCCGGAAGAGGCGAAAGCGGGGGCGGCAAACAGCGTGAAAGCGGCAGCCAGAGTAGCCAGAACGAGCCAGAGAGTATCTTTTTTCATGGTTATAGTATCGCGAACGGTTGAAGCTTCTACACACGGTCCCGGTCCGAGGCCGCTTTCAGCCCCTTGATACACCTAAAAACCCTATATGTGCAAGGGTGTTAGGGAGTGGCAGACCGGTATGAAAAGCTCCTGTTTCCTTATATATTATAATAAGTGTGCCGCGACCAGCGTGTAGAGGGCGGCAGTTTCGGCGCGCAATATATCCGGACCGAGCGAGACAGGTTTTAAAAATGGCAGATTTCCGGGGAATTCACGTTCTTCGGCGCTCCAGCCGCCTTCCGGGCCGATCAGGAAGGCCAATGGTCCGGTTTCTGGCACGGCGCGGGCAAGGAGGGGGGCATCGGCACGTTCCAGCGCGATCAGCAGCGGGATGTCTTGAGGCCAGATGGCCAGCTTTGCCTTTAAGGGCATTATGTCATGCAATGCCGGAATATCGAGGCGTTCGCATTGCTCGGCGGCCTCGACGATCTGGGCGCGGGTGCGTTCGGTGTTGATGTCGCGGACTTCGGTGTGATGCGTGATGACGGGATGCAGGTCGGTTGCGCCCAGCTCCACCGCTTTTTCGATCAGCCATTCCATCCGGGCTTTCTTGATCGGCGCGCACAGCAGGTGCATCGGGCGGCGGGGTTCCGGTTGCGGGCGGATTTGTGATTCAAGCGTCAGCACAACCTTTTTCTTGTCCAGCAGCGTAATGGCGGCGTGCCATTCGCCGTCGCGGCCATTGAACAGCCGCACCGGCGACCCAATGGGCGCGCGCATGACATTCTTCAGGTAATGGGCTTGCGGTGCGGGCAGGGTCACACTGGAACCTGCTGCGCAATCTGCGCTCACATACAGGCGCGGTGATTTGGAAAAGTCGTTGTTCATGGTTTCACTATCGGCGATTTTTTATGGCTTGTCATCCCGGGCGCAGCCGGGAGATCTGGCCTGCTCTCGACTTGTAAAGATCCCTCGGCTACGCTTGGGATGAGAAGAGAGAATATCATGAGTCATACCGATATCATCTATCAGGGCTGGATTTCAAGATTACCGCGGCGCTGGCAGCCTTATGCGCTTCTGATGCGGCTTGACCGCCCGATCGGGACATGGCTGCTGCTGCTGCCGGGGTGGTGGGCGATTGCGCTGGCTTCGGGTGGTTGGTTGAGCATGAATGCGGCCGATGCTTGGCTGTTCCTACTGTTCGGTGTGGGTGCCGTTGTCATGCGCGGTGCCGGTTGCGTGGTCAATGATTTGTGGGACCGTGATTTCGACCGGGCGGTGGAGCGTACAAAGGCGCGGCCTTTGGCTTCGGGTGCGGTGAGCGTAAAACAGGCGCTGGGCTTTCTTGCTGTTTTGCTTTTGATCGGTTTGGGAATTCTGGTGCAGTTGCCGTTTGTAGCGATCTTGTTGGGTATTCTGACCTTGCCCTTGATTTTCAGTTATCCGCTGATGAAGCGCGTGACATGGTGGCCGCAATTTTTCCTCGGCATCACTTTCAACTTCGGGGCGCTGATGGGCTGGGCGGCGGTGACGGGTGTTGTCAGTTTACCGGCAGCGCTGATTTATATCGGCGGCATTTTATGGACGCTTGGCTACGACACCATATACGCCCATCAGGATAAAGATGATGACGCACTGATTGGTGTACGATCAACGGCACGCAAATTCGGCGCCGCCAGCAAGGTATGGGTAGCGGGGTTTTATGTGGTTGCGTTTATTCTGATTGCATTGGGTTTCCTGATCGGCGGTGTGGGGCTATCGGGCGTATTGCTGCTGGCAGGCGCTGCGCATCTGGCATGGCAGGTGAAGGCTTGGGATATGAACAACCCGGCCAGTTCACTCAAATTCTTCAGATCAAACCGTGATTTTGGGTTTATCTTACTGCTGGTGGCGGCGTTTTAGCGTGCCGGATTATCGGGATACGATATTTTTGCGTTTTTGATCTCGATATATTTTTTCTGTTGCAGGGCCTTGATGAGGTTTTGCACGTCGTTGGCGGCAAGCTTGTTTTGAAACATGGCGTTGATAGTGCTGGCCAAGGTCTTCAAAGTTTTTGGTTTCGAGGCACCGCGTTTTTCCAATCCTTCGATGACGATGCCGATCTTACTTGTGCGGGTTGGCCTGGCTCTGGCAGCGGCGAGATTGTTTAAGTTTTCGATACGGCGTATGTCAATTTTCTTTTCTTTCAGGTGTGCGACTAACGGATCGAAGCCTTTATCTTTCGAGACGATGAGAAAATGCGTGTCTGCGGTCAAGGCGGCGATCAGGCCGATATAATAGGCGATGTGAAAATCGAGCGCGTTCTCGCCGCTGTCTTTTATTTTTATATACTCGGCTCTGCTGCCGAATTTCTGCAAGCTGGCGACAATGTCGAATTTGATCCGCCCTTGCCTGGCCCCGACAAAGATAAGGATATGGGTGTTCTCATCCGTGGCACAAGCGGCGATAGCGGGCTGGATATTCTCATAGTCGATCAGGATGAATCTTTTTGACATTTTTGTTCCCTTGACGAGGTCAAGCTTACCTATCATGGCGTGCCATTTATTAAATACTTATAAAAAACCCCCGCAATTTGCGGGGATTTCCTTCGGTTCTTATGGGCTCTCAGGCTTCGACCAAAGAGCGGATGCGCTGTTCCGCCACGATCAGCATCGAAATTTCCGGCACGGTGGTCTTTTCTACATCCAGCAGGATTTGTTCGATGTTGGTGATCTCGAGACCGCGTGTGTTCAGCCATGCTGTCAGCAGGCTGATGGTGTCTTTCTTGCCTGCTTTGGCTTTGCTGCCTTTAGCCTGATCTTTCAGCACGCGGATGGTCAGGGCGCTTTGTACGTCGTACAGGCGATCAACCACGTTGCTGATGACTTCGGCGGCCCAGCGATCGTCGGAGCGCAAGGCACGGGCTTTGGCGCGCATCGGGCTGGTACGGAAATATTCGCCTACTTCGAAGTAGGTGCGGGCCGTGGTCACGACATCGGTTTTACACTCGTTACCGATGCGGATGACGTCACAGGCGGCGCCCAGCATCGGGATGGTGGCGATGCGGCGGGCCATGTCTTTCGGCAGGCCGTCCTGCAGCAACTCGGCGGTGCGGGCGTCGATCAGTTCACGGCGTCTGGGCGTCATGACGTTTTCGATATTTTTCACGTAGTCGAGGATGCCGTCGCGGAAGCTGGCATCGCGTTTGATATCGGGCTTCCGGCCCAGACGCGTGAGGAACCACAGCGTTTCGCGTTCGGCGGTACGGCTGATTTCGCGCAGGGCGGCCAGTTGCACCTGGCCGGATACCTTGCCGTCCAGCGCTTCGATATCGGCCCAGAGATCTTGCAGGCAGAAGGCGTTGACGACGATAATCCACGCACGAGCGACGTCGGCGCTCGAAGCGCCTGTTCTGGCGATCATGCTATCGACGAAAGTGGGGCCCATGCGATTGATCATCTGGAACGACAGGTTCGTGGCGACGATCTCGCGGCGCAGGCGGTGGCGCAGAATTTCCGTGCGGTAGGGTTTGCGCAGCGGCTGCGGGAAATAATCCACCAGCCAGTCATCCTGCATGTCCGCGTGATCCGGTATGTCCGTCGCCAGCAGGTCACGCGCAAACTGGATCTTGGCGTAGGCCTGCAACATGCTGAGTTCGGGGCGGGTGAGGCCTTTGCCTTCGCGCTGGCGATCGAGCAGCGCCTGATCGGCGGGCAGGCCGTCAAGCTTGCGGTCGAGATTAGCCGTGCGTTCCAGATCGTGCATCAGGGCGATATGGGCGGCTACCTGATCGGCGGCCTGCATTTCCATCAGGCTGATACCCTGCGTTTGCTGGTAGTTGTGACGCAGCACCAGGCTTGCCACTTCGTCGGTCATGCCGGCCAGCAGCTTGTTACGCCTGGGTGTATCCATGCTGTGCTTGCCGCTGGTCATGATGTCAGTCATCAGAATCTTGATGTTGACTTCATGGTCGGATGAATCGACGCCGCCAGAGTTGTCGATGAAATCGGCATTCAGGCGGACGCCTTTCAGGCCCAGCTCCACGCGGGCGTTTTGTGTCAGCGCCAGGTTCGCGCCTTCACCGATGACGGCTGCCTTGATGTCGCAGGCGTTCACACGCAGCGCGTCGTTGCCCTTGTCGCCGACTTCGCCATGGGTTTCAGCTGTCGCTTTAATATAGGTGCCGATGCCGCCGAACCACAGCAGATCGACGTCTTTGCGCAGCATCGCCTGAATCAGTTCCGGCGGCGATACTTTATCCTTGTCGATGTCGTAGAGCTTGCGGATCTCCGGCGTCAGCGTCAGGCTTTTTTCCGAACGGCTATAGATGCGGCCACCTTTGGACAGCAGCTTTTCGTTATAAGCATCCCAGCCTTTGACTTCCCTGAACAGGCGCTGGCGTTCCTTGAACGTCACGGCGGCGTCCGGTGCCGGATCGATAAAGATATGCATATGGTTGAACGTGCCGATCAGGTTGATATGCGGCGAGAGCAACATACCGTTACCGTAAACATCGCCTGCCATATCGCCGACGCCGATGACGGTGAACGGTTCTTTCTGGATGTCCCTGCCCATTTCGCGGAAGTGGCGCTTGACCGACTCCCATGCGCCGCGGGCGGTGATGCCCATACCTTTGTGATCGTAGCCAGCGGAGCCGCCCGAGGCGAACGCATCGCCCAGCCAGTGGCCGTATTCGATGGAGAGCGCGTTGGCGGTGTCGGAATAGGACGCCGTGCCTTTATCGGCGGCGACGACCAGATACGGGTCGTCCTGATCGCGGCGGACGACGTTTTTCGGCGGAATGACCTTGCCGCCCTTGCTGTTGTCGGTGATGTCGAGCATCCCGCGGACGAAGATCTTGTAGCATTCCACGCCTTCTTTCAGGTAAGCGGGGCGGCCACCCTCTTTCGGCGGTTGTTTCACAACGAAGCCGCCTTTCGCGCCCATTGGCACGATAACCGCGTTTTTGACCTGCTGCGTTTTCATCAGGCCGAGCACTTCGGTGCGGAAATCCTCGTGGCGGTCGGACCAGCGGATGCCGCCGCGGGAGATCCAGTCGCTGCGCAGGTGGACCGCTTCAACGCGCGGGCTGTAAACGAAAATCTCGCGGAAAGGTTTGGGTTCCGGCAGGTCGCTGATAGCGTGGCTGTTGAGTTTCAGCGACAGCCATTCTTTCGGTTTTCCGTCCTCGTCTTTCTGGAAGAAATTGGTGCGGAGCGTTGCGTTCACAAGGCCGCAGACGCTGCGCAGGATACGGTCTTCGTCCAGCGAATCCACATGCTGAAGCGCGTCTTCTATAGCCTTGTTGAGAGATACGCCCCTGGCGGCTGATTCCTTCTGTTTCGCCGGATCGAACCATGCCTTGAACAGGTCGATGATCAGGCGGCTGATGAACGGATGTTTCGTCAGGGCGGTTTCGATGTAAAGCTTGCCGAACGGGTTGGCGGTCTGGCGCAGGTAGCGCACATAAGCGCGCATCACCGTGATATCGCGGTAATCAAGCCCGGCGGAGAGCACCAGCCTGTTCAGGCTGTCATTCTCCATGTCGCCGTACCATATGCGGGTGAAGGCTTCCTCGAACTTGGCTTTGGTTTCGACGGCTTTTTTGTCGAAAGCGGGCGCATGGCCGTCTTTCATGTCGAGGCTGAAATCGTGAATCCACACAGTCTGATCGCCGTCGCCGGGTTTCACGGCGAAGGGCAATTCGGAAACCGTGCGCAGACCCATGTTCTCGAGCAGCGGCAGGACATCGGAAAGCACGATCGGCTTGTCCTTGTGGTACATCTTCAGGCGGACCTGATGGGTTTCGCACGTATAATCCTTGTAAAGATCGAGCGCCAGCCGTTCGCCGGACAGGGCATCGTCTATTTTGGCGATGTCGTGCAAGGTCTGCTTCGGTTTGTATGTTTCCTGATAGCCGACCGGGAAAGCGTGGCCGTAATGCTGGACGATGGCGGTGATGGCCTGATCGTCGTCCAGTCTGGATTGCAGCGCATCGGTGAGCTTTTCGCTCCACAGGCGGCCCGCTTCCTGTAATTTGGCTTCGATCGTACTGGTCCTGTATTCGGTCACGCTGCCGGGGCCGATATTGATGATGTACATCACGCGCGCGAGCGGCGAGTCGTCGAGGGTGGTATAGAAATTACCGCATGTGCCCTTGAATTCCGCTTCCAGTATCTGGCCGAGTTTCACGCGCAGGCGCGTATCGTAACGATCGCGCGGTACATAAACGAGGCAGGAGATAAAGCGCTTGAAAACATCCTTGCGGGTATAGAGCGCGATGCGCTGGCGTTCCTGTAGCGAGAGGATGCTGAGGGATGTCTTGAGCAGGCGCGGCAGTTTGATCTGGAAGATCTCGTCGCGTGGATATTTCTCCAGAATGTGGCGCAATGCCTTGTAGTCGTGGGAACCGGGCTTGAAGCCGGATCTTTCCATGACCACGTTGGCTTTCCGGCGCAGGTAAGGAATATCGTCGATGCTGCGGGAATAAGTAACGGACGTGAACAGGCCGATGAACAGATAGGCACCGGTGACGTTGCCGTTTCTGTCGAACTGGCGCACCGTGATGGCATCCAGCGGCACGGCGCGGTGCACAGTCGATTTTTTGCCCAGCTTGGTAACCAGCAGGGGCGGCAATTCGTTGTTAGCCAGCAGCAAATCGACCGGCAGACCGTCGTTGCCGCCTTCGCCGATGTAAGGCGGGACGATGTTTTCGTTCAGCAGTCCCAGGCCCGAGTCTTTTACGATCGTGGTTTTGCCGCGCGCGAATTTATATGCGCGGCAGCCCAGCAACGTGAAGTTGTCGTTATAGATGTAATCGAGGAAAGCGGTGAATTCTTCCGGATCATTTTCCGGCCAGGACGGCGGCGCGAGGCGCAGGGCGGGCTGGCACTCCTTGACCTTGTCCCTGACAGCGCGCCATTCCGACGTCGCGGCCCTGACATCGCGCAGGACGCATTCGAGGCTGGCGGCCAGATCGTCCATCATCGCTTGCGTCAGTACGGTATCGAGCGCGATATGCATGTGCGATTCCAGGCCTTTGGCGCCTTGCAGGATCGGGTGCAGCAGCAGTGATATCACTTTGCCATGGCGCACGATTTCGGCGGCGACGGAGTCCACCAGGAAGGACATGTCTTCATTGACGATGTCGATCACGGTGCGCGCTTTGGCGCCTGTGCCCATTATACCGACCTGTATAATTCCTTTGCCGCTCTTGCGGTGCGCGGCCATGTCGGCGTGCCGTTTGGCCACATCCTTGCGATCGGCGTCGTTCAGCAGGACGCGGTCTTCGGCGGGCACTTTGCTGAAGAAGTCTTTCTCGACATTCGAAACGGTGACGGATCGGGGTTTGGATTTGACGGCTGATGCCTTGCTTCTGGACATGATGACCTTGACTAAAAAGTGGATAATCTACTTATCCGGCTTTCGCTTTCCGGGCGCAGCCGTTAGGGATGAGAATAGACCTCAAACCTTTAACGGAAACAAGTGTGAACCATGTGTGGGCGCTATGCAATTTTTGCTGCACCGCATCGGCTTATCGAACTGTTCGGATCGGAAATAATTCCGAATTTTCCCGCGCGTTTCAACGCCGCGCCGCTTCAGGAAATGCCGGTTGTCGTCAGAAACCGCATGGGACTGGCGCGGTGGGGCTTGCTGCCGCCCTGGGCCGAGGCCGACGACAGGGGGTTATGCGCCAGAATGGTTAACGCCCGCAGCGAGACGGTTTCCGAAAAACCGGCGTTTCGCGAGGCCTGGGCCAAAGGCCGCCGGTGCCTGATACCCGCCAGCGGGTTTTATGAATGGAAGGGCGCGGGCGAAGCCAAGCAGGCTTATTACCTGCACCATAAAACAGATGACGTGATCGCCTTTGCGGGCCTTTGGGCGAAAAAGGGCGATCTGGTGACTTTCACGGTTCTGACCAAGGACGCGGACGGCGAGATTGCCGGTATCCACCACCGGATGCCGGTCATGCTGGCGCCCGCGCAGGCGCAAGACTGGTTCGCGGCGGATGAACGCGGGGCGTTCGACATGATCCGGCGGGCATCGGGGCGCGATATGGCGTTCCGGCCTGTGGGCCGCGATGTCGGCAAGGTGGCGAACGATCATGAGGGGTTGCTGCGGGAGGTTCCTATCCCTGCCAGCCCGTCAGCGCTTTTAGTATAAGCAGGGGCAGCACCAGCCAGAAGGTGAGCGTGTTGATCAGCGGCATATGCCTGCGCAGAAAAATACCGCACGCGACGATAAAGGCGCCGTAACCCGTCAATGAAAGGCCCAGCAAGTTGAACAGCGCGGCGGCGCTGCCTGATGCGGCGCTTTCTTCCGTGCCTGTAAAGAACGGTTTTATCAGCATCATCCCGACGCCGATGCCCAGACAGACGATGGCGGTACCCATGGCCTTGTTGAATTTCTTCTGCTGCCGCGCTTCCGGGTCGTCCCAGGGGGTGGGGGGTATCAGGCCCATATCTTTTCCTTCCCTCAGCGCGCGGTCCAGCCGCCATCGACAGGGAGCGATGCGCCGGTGATGGTGGAGGCCGCATCGCTGCACAGGAATACGGCCAGCGCGCCCAGTTGTTCGATTTCGGTGAACTTCTTGACTGCCTGCGGCGCCAGCATGATTTCTTCCACGACTTCGGCTTCGGACAGATTATGCACTTTGGCCTGATCCTTGATCTGGTTCCGCATCAGCGGCGTATTCACATAGCTGGGACAAATGGCGTTACAGGTAATGCCGTCTCCCGCGACTTCCAGCGCTATGGTTCTGGTCAGGCCGATCATGCCATGTTTGGCCGTGACATAGGCGGTTTTAAAGGGTGACGCCACAAGGCCGTGGACGGAGGCAATGTTGATGATACGACCCCAGCCTTTCTTTTTCATGCCTGACACACAGGCCTTGGCGGTGTGGAAAGAGGCGCTCATGTTGATCGCGATGATCGCGTCCCATTTATCTTCGGGGAATTCGTCGATGGGGCTGACGAACTGGATACCGGCGTTGTTCACCAGAATATCGATGCTGCCGAAAGCGCCGACCGCCTTTTCGCACATCCCGCGAATCTGGTCTGGCCGGGTCATGTCGGCGGGGTCGTACAGGGCCTGTATACCGTAATCGTTTTCAAGGCCTTTGCGTATTTCTTCGATCTCATCGGCATTGCCCAGGCCGTTGATGACGATATTCGCGCCTTCCTTCGCCATGGTCCGGGCTATGCCAAGGCCGATGCCGCTGGTGGAACCTGTGACGAGCGCTGTTTTTCCTTTAAGCATGAAATCCTCCGAATCGTTCGCTCAATATTATGGCATGTTGCGGTGAACAATCCAGAGTGATTGATATTCACGTGTTAATTCCCTACCTTTTTCCCTGTCTAATAAGAACAGGGAGAATGACATGGTCGATCTTTTCGAGAATCCGCTGGGTACTGACGGTTTCGCTTTCGTCGAATATACGGGCGAGGCGGCGCTGCTCGACAAATTGTTCCGGGATTTCGGTTTTACAGCCATTGCCCAGCATAAAAAGCGCGATGTCGTTCTTTACCGTCAGGGCGGGGTCAATTTCCTGCTGAACAAGGAAAATTCCGGTCAGGCGGCGGCTTTCCAGAAAATTCATAAATCCGGTGCCAGCGCCATGGGCTTTCGCGTCAAGGATGCGCATAAAGCTTATAAGGAGGCGCTGAAGCGCGGGGCTGAAGACGCGGGCAATCACGGCGGTTCGATGGGCGCGAACGTGCCGGCGATCAAGGGGATCGGCGGCTGCCTGATTTATTTTATCGATGACGACGCGATTTTTGAAAACGACTTCAATCCGCTGCCGGGTGTCGATCAGCATCCGCAGGGCGTGGGGTTTACCTATATCGATCACCTGACGCATAACGTCTATCGCGGCAATATGGCGGTATGGGCGAAGTTTTATGAGGATATCTTCAATTTCCGCGAGATCCGCTATTTCGATATCGAGGGCAAGCTGACGGGCCTGAAATCCAGGGCGATGACCAGTCCCTGCGGCAAGATCCGCATTCCGCTGAACGAATCGTCGGACGATAAATCGCAGATCGCGGAATTTCTCGAACGTTATAACGGCGAGGGCATCCAGCATATCGCGCTGGGAACCAATGATATTTATAAAACCGTCGAGATGATGAACGCGGGCGGCGTGCCGTTCCAGAAAACGCCGGATACCTATTACGAATTGCTGGATAAACGCGTGCCCGGCCATGGCGAGGATGTGGCGCGTCTGAAAGAATTGCAGATTCTGATGGACGGCGCGCCGACGGAGGGTCAAGGGCTGCTGTTGCAGATTTTCACGCGGGACGCGATTGGACCGATCTTCTTCGAGATCATCCAGCGCAAGGGCAATGAAGGCTTCGGCGAGGGGAATTTCAAGGCGTTGTTCGAGTCGATCGAACTCGACCAGATTCGCCGCGGCGTCCTCAGGGAGGATCAGGCGGGGGCATGATATATGAAGCTGGCATCGTATAAGCAAGAGCGTGACGGGCGTTTGATGATCGTGAGCGATGATCTGAGCGCCTGCGTTGCCTCCCCCGCACCCTATACGACAATGCAACGCGTATTGGACGATTGGGCCGGGTCTGCCCCTGTGCTTCAGGATATCGCTGACCAGCTAAATGGAGGCCGTGCCCATGGGGCGCAACCGTTCGATCAGGCGTGTTGTGCTTCGCCCTTGCCGCGGGCTTACCAGATCGCCGACGGCAGCGCCTATCTCAACCATGTCGATCTGGTGCGCAAGGCGCGGGGCGCGGCGATGCCGCCTGAATTCCTGCACGATCCGCTGATGTACCAGGCGGTGTCGGATACGATACTGGGGCCGCGTGACGATATCCCGGTGGCTGACGAGGGGTTCGGCATCGATTTCGAGGCGGAAGTGGCCGTCATCGTCGATGACGTGCCGATGGGCGTGCACGCCGATCAGGCCGGGCATCATATAAAACTTGTCATGCTGATGAACGATGTGTCGCTGCGCAACCTGATCCCGACGGAACTGGCCAAGGGGTTCGGTTTTTTCCAGAGCAAGCCGCCCAGCGCGTTCTCGCCCGTGGCGGTGACGCCCGCTGCGCTGGGGCCGGCATGGCGCGATAACAAGTTGCACTTGCCGGTGTCAAGCGCGTTGAACGGCCATCAGGTCGGGCAGCCGAATGCCGGTATCGACATGCAATTCAGTTTCGCGCAGCTGATCGCCCATGCCGCGAAGACAAGGCCCCTGAAAGCGGGCGCGATTATCGGCTCGGGCACGATTTCCAATTACAACCGCGCCGCCGGCATCAGTTGCCTTGCCGAAATCCGCATGATAGAAAAGATCGAAGGCGGGGAAGCGAAAACGCCGTTCATGTCTTTCGGCGATGTCGTGCGCATAGAGGTGAAAGACGACAGGGGCGCCAGCATATTCGGCGCCATCGAACAAAAGGTGGTGCCGGGATGATAACTCTATACAGCTATTTCCGTTCCTCGACGTCCTACCG
>CAKTCH010000021.1 GCA_934538895.1 uncultured Alphaproteobacteria bacterium | reverse complement strand
GTCGGCCTCGGCCAGCGCGCGCAGACTTTGGTCCTTCATTCCCGCCAGCTGCTGCTGCAATTCCGATATTTGCAACAGGGCTTGCTCCAGGGGCGACGGCCCCTCAGCGGGCACGGCTTCCTGCGCCGCCGTTTCGGATGTCTCCGGGGCTTCGGGGTCTTGCGGTGGTGTAGGGTTCGGATCTGCGTTGTTCATCTTGTGCATTGCTTTTAATCGTAGCGGCCAGGTTTGCGGGCGAATACGGCCACGTTCTTTTTAATCGGTTCGTCGGCTTCCAGGCCGAATTTCATGGCGTCAGCCTGGATATAGTCAAATAGCTCGCCGTCGCCGATTTTGTAGCGGCCCTGACTATCGACGAAATAATAACGGTCCGGCTGCTTGCGGAAAGTCGAATGCTCGGGGATGATATCCGTCAGCGGCGTCAGGCCCTTGCTGCGCGCCATATCCGTCAGGCGGCTTTCCAGCGTCACATCCTTGCTGGCGCCGTCGGCGTTCAGGATCAAGGTGCCCTCCGGATAGAACCAGAATTTCATCGTCGAGGATACGCCGCTCACCTCGAGCGGGCGGAAACGATTGGCGATATCCTGCGGGTGCCGGCGGGTTTCCGGCGTCAGCTGGATATAATGGTCGGTCAGCTTTACCAGATAATTCTCGGATGTTTGTCCTACCTTGAACTTGATTTTCTTGACGTTGTGCTCTTGCAGCAGGTCCTTGTTCAGGCTCACATAAACGCCGGGCTGTTGCGGCGTCGTGTTGCATTCGTAATGCGGGTAACGCGGCATGTCGCGCGCATCGACGATGAATTTCTCCATCTTGATCGTCATGATGCCGCTTTCATTGAATTCAACCGAATGCTTCGGGCTGTGGATTTTCAGGCAGCTTACAAACGACTTCATTGCAGACATATGCAATACGAAGTGGCCGGGCGGCAGATGGGGATCGCGTTGCAGGGCCAGCAGCAAAGCAGCGGGTTCGGCTTCGAAATATCTTTCCGTAAAGGGGTTGCCGTTATCATCGTACCATCTCGGCTTATCGGAATCGGCGGGTGAAAAAACATCGCTGCTGCTGGACGGCCTGGCGGGCGCGGCCTTGCCGTCGGTCAGACCGCTGATAAGATCGTCTGCCGCCGCCTCAGTCTGCGCGGCCAGATTTTCCATTACCGTGGGCGTGGTGGAGGATGAGGGGATATCGTACACGCCGCCGCCGGACGAAGGGCTGGACGGGGTGGCGGGCGCCGCAGACGAAGAAGGCGACGATGATGACGACTGTGCGGGCGGCGTCGTTGCCGTATAGGATGCCGTTTGCGCATATACCGGCGCGGCGGCGAGGCAGAGGGCGATGGCGGCAACGCCGTATAGGCAGGTTCTTTTAAGCATGATCTTTCCCGATCCAGAAAAAACGGGGACTCCTTCCATAAGAATCCCCCATAAAGGCCCCTCAGTGTAGCGGGAAACGGGGGGGAAGGTAAATCCTTAAAAAACCCGATATCCCGGGGATTTAGATGTGGAAAGGCGCCTTTTCAGCCCTCCAGAATGCGGGTCATGACGCGGGAGGTATAATCCACCAGCGGAATGATCCGCTTATAGTTCAGCCGGGTGGGGCCGATAACGCCGATGGCGCCGATGATCCGGTTCTCGGGCGTCTTGTAAGGGGAAATCACCATCGACCAGCCGGAATGGCCGAACATCGGGTTTTCGGCGCCGATATAAATCTGCACGCCGTCGGCTTTTCCGGCGGCGCTCAGCAGGCGCATCATGGTTTCCTGTTCCTCGAGCGAGGCCAGCAACTGGCGGGCGCGTTCGAGATCTTCGATGGCCTTGACGTCCTCCAGCAGGCGCGACTGGCCGCGGATGATGATGTTGCCGTCCGGGCCGTCCTGCAAAGGGGACATGGAAAGGCCGCGCTGCACGAGGTCGGCGGTGACTTTATCGAGCTGCGCCTTGTTGGCGGCGATGTCCTGATGGATGTCGCGCTCGGACTCGGCCAGCGTTTTTCCCTGAATATGCGCGTTGATGTAATTCGAGGCGGCGGCCAGGGCGATATCGCTGACTTCGGGCGGCACGTCCATCACGCGGTTCTCGACGGTGTTGTCCTGCAACACCATGACGGTCAGCACGCGCCCGCCGTCAAGGCGCACGAACTGCATGTGCCGCAGTGGCTTATCGGTCTTGGGCGCGATAATCAGGCTGGCGGCGGACGACAGGCCCGAAAGCATACTGGTGGCGCGTTCGAACACCATGTTCATGGAACTGCCCGCGGTACGGCATTCCGCCTCGATCGCATGGCGGTCTTCGGCGGTGATATTGCCGATCTCCATCAGGCCGTCCACATATAAGCGCAGCCCCTGCGGCGTGGGCAGGCGGCCCGCCGATGTATGGGGGGCGTAGAGCAGCCCGCTCAGTTCCAGATCGGACATAACGTTGCGGATGGTCGCGGGCGAGAGCGCATTCTCAAGATGGCGCGCGATCGTGCGCGAACCCACAGGCTCGCCGGTTTCCATGTAGCTATCGACGACATAGCGCAAAATCGCCTGCGCCCGGTTGTTGAGATCGTTCACCATGGGATAAAATATAGCTTATGGGCGTTCTTACAGCAAATACCCCAGCACGCCGTTCAGGCGCTGCATTCCCGCGCTGGTGGGTATGATGGCATCGCCGGGGAGGGCAATCAGCCCTTCCTCTGCCAGAGCCTTCAGCTTGCGTGGGTTCAGGATATCATCGACAGATTTTCCAGATTCCTTCTCCAGCCGCGCAAACGGCACCCCCTCGCGCAGGCGCATCCCCATCATCAGGGACTCCATCCAGCGCTGCTCCGGGTTTACGGATTCATGCTCGTGGCCGCCATGGCCGGAGGCCCGCACACGTTCCATCCAGACCTCGGGGGCGCGATGCCCCCTTGTGGCGACCTTGCCGTGACCGAGCGTCAGGCGGCCATGCGCCCCCGGCCCGATGCCCACATAATCGGTGTAACGCCAATAGGTCAGATTATGCCGCGACTCCTGTCCCGGTCTGGCGTGGTTGGAAATTTCATACGCGGGCAGCCCCGCGGCCTCTAAAACCTCTTGGGTGATTTCATAGAATTCACCGCCAAGATCTTCTGATGGCATCATAAAATCGCCACGCGCAAACTGCGTATGGAAGGGCGTTCCTTCTTCGATGGTGAGTTGATAAAGCGAAAGATGTCCGACTGACAATTGCACAGCTTCTTCAAGCTCTTGTACCCAGTCGCTGATTTTTTGCCGGGGCCGCGCATACATCAGGTCGAAACTGAAGCGATCGAAATTTTCCTTTGCTAAATCAATGGCCTGTAATGCTTCATTACGATTATGCTTACGGCCAAGGAAACTAAGGTCTTCATCCCGCAGCGATTGCACGCCGATCGATACGCGGTTCACGCCCGCCGCGCGAAAGCCCTTGAACTTTGCCGCCTCTACCGAAGTGGGGTTGGCCTCAAGCGTCACCTCCATGTCCGGGTCGTACTTCCATGACTTTTTAATCTGGTCGATGACAACCTTTACCGTTTCCGGTTCCATCAGCGACGGCGTTCCGCCCCCAAAAAAAACAGAAGTCACGGTCCGCCCCGGCGTCAGCGCCGCATAATGATTAATTTCCCGAACATAGGCCTCACGCCACGCCGCATGATCGATGGTATCGCGGACGTGAGAGTTAAAATCACAATACGGACATTTCGCCGCACAAAACGGCCAATGGACATAAATCCCGAACATAAACTTCACTTCCTTGCCATCCCGACAGGGCGGAGCGACGAGGGATCTCCTTTGAGCCGTAAGATGAAATCCCCCCGCTGTACCCGGGGCGAATTGTTATTGAAAACATTTTTCTATAAGAGCGCTAAATGCCCGCGCCCTGTGGCTGATCTGCCCTTTCTCATCAAGAGTCATTTCGGCGAATGTGCGGTCGTGCATTTGGGGTATGAACATCGGATCGTAACCGTGTCCGCCGTCTCCGCGCACCGGCCAGACCAGCGTGCCGTCCACCCGGCCTTCGACATATTCCGCGTGCCCGTCCGGCCATGCCAGCACCAGCACCGATACGAAATAGGCGGAACGATCGGGATGGCCGCCCAGCTCGTCATGGATACGTTGCATGGCCACCTTGAAATCGCGGGGGTGCCCCGCCCAGTCGGCGGAATAAACGCCCGGCTGCCCGCCCAGACCGTTCACGCACAGGCCGCTGTCATCGGCCAGCGCCGGAAAGCCCGTCGCCTGCGCGGCGGCCAGCGCCTTGATCGTCGCGTTTTCAAGAAAGGTCGTGCCCGTTTCCGCCGGTTCCGGCAGGTTCAGGCTGCCCGCGCTCGGGAACTCCCGCACGTAAGCGCCCAGCAGCGCGGAAATTTCCTCGACCTTGCCTTTGTTATGCGTAGCTAAGATTAATTTGTTGCCTGAAAATTTACGGGTCATTTCGCACACCATCGTTTTTATCCCCCTCACCCTCCGCACCTTACGGCGCTCTCCCTCTCCCCGGCGGGGAGAGGGCAGGGGTGAGGGGAAAAACTACAATCCCAGCACCTTCTTCTGAAGTGCGCTCAACTCCGAGCAGCCCTGACGCGCCAGATTCAGCATCTCAAGGAACATCTTCTCGTCGAATGGGTCGCGCTCCGCCGTGCCTTGCAACTCGACGATTTTGCCCGCGCCCGTGAGCACGAAATTGGCGTCGGTTTCGGCTTCGGAATCTTCCGCGTAATCGAGGTCGAGAACCGGCGTGCCCTGCCAGATGCCGCAGGAAATCGCCGCGACGCTGTCATGAAACGGGATCGCCTTTAAAAGGCCCAATGTCTTTATGTGCTCGAACGCCATGTAAAGCGCCACATAAGCGCCGGTGATCGAAGCCGTGCGCGTGCCGCCGTCGGCCTGTATGACGTCGCAGTCGATGCGGATCTGGCGCTCGCCCATCTTCCCCATATCGACGACGGAACGCAGCGCCCGCCCGATCAGGCGCTGGATTTCCTGCGTGCGCCCCGACTGGCGGCCCTTCGCCGCCTCGCGATCGATGCGCTGGTGCGTGGAACGCGGCAGCATCCCGTATTCCGCCGTGATCCAGCCCTTGCCGGTATTCTTCATCCAGCCCGGCACTCTTTCCTCGACCGTCGCCGTGCAGAGAACGTGCGTATCGCCGAACTTCACCAGCGCTGATCCTTCGGCATGTTTGGCCACGCCGGTTTCGATGCTCACGACGCGCAACGTCTGCGGTGTACGGCCCGAGGGGCGGGAAAAAGGCACAAGGGCGGTGGCAATATTGTCCAAGGTTAAAATCCTTCCGTTAATGAAATCGCCGCCACAGTGGCGGAAGCGGCGGAAAATGTCAATGAAACCGGCATTCTCGTAAGGGATCATTTTGAGTTTTGGCCATGCCGCGGAGCGCCCTGAATTGACCCGGACCTTTAATTCCCCTAATATCCAGACAGTCTGTAGTAAGACGGGGGCTTAGAAACCCTTCATATCAACGGTTGGCATCAACCGTTAGTGATGCCTTTCCCAACAGAATAGCATCATCAGATGCCGCTTCTCGGTTTTACGACCGGGTGGCGGTGGCGTATGTCCAGCGCTTCGGCGCAAAGGCTATCGCGCCGTTGTTGATATGACGGTTTCTAACACCCGGTCGCTAGAGAATTATCTTTAGCGACCTTTTTCATGGGGGATTGAAACCGTGACGAAAGCGATTGATTGCGAATACGCTGGCTACGATAAAGCAAGCGGAAAATTTCATGTGCACGAACAACTATATCCTGAAAGCAGGGGATTTATCGTCCATGAGTTCGATAGCGAAGAAGCAGCCAGGGCATGGCTGGAAAGTAAGTAAGCAAGGATGCTGATGATCATTCCTGCTTTATATCAGACGGTGAAAACGGTCTTCGCGCCATAGGGCATTCTGCATTTGATTCATCCCCCGATATGGGCGGCTGCGAGATTTTGTGAATACGGTGTAAAGAGAGGCTGCGGCCCGACTCATGAGCGCGCGAAAACCAGAAGCGGGCCGATATTTTCCCGATCAGCGCTTTGCAGTGCGGTCACATAGCTTTTTCTGAGTTCATTTACAGTAACAAGATTACTACTACCCCACGTCAGGCGGGGTTGATCCAGTTGCGTCACGAGAATATCCGCTGCAAGACGGGCATGGCGACCGTTCCCGTTTGGAAAGGGATGGATAAAAACAAGCTTGTGATGAAATCGTACTGCGATCTCATCAGGTGAATAGGTGTTGTTCTCTATCCAGTAACGTACATTATCCAGAAGAATCCGTAATTCAGGAGCAATGTTCCATGCATCGATCCCGATGTTACGCGGCGTCGTTCTGAATTCTCCCGCCCAGCGCCAGACTTTGCCAAACATATGCTTGTGAAGCTGTTTCAGGAAATCTTCGTTCAATACATCGCGCTTGCGTGAGAAGGCCCAGAGATTCGCTTCGTCAATGCCGATTTGTTCGACTTCGTTTAACTCAGGTCGCAAGGTTATATAGGTTGGGATCAATGCAGCGCGCTCCTCTGGCGTGAGGGGCGTTGCGGTATCGTCTTCCGCATCAATTAAAGGGTCACTCATTGTCGTCCCATAACCTGTGCAAATTACCTTCAAGCAGTTTTTCTATCAGGCGCTCGCGTTGCACTTTCAAATCATTGGGCGTGAGGGCCTGATTCTCAAGCTTCATTGTATGGTGAGTCCACTTTAGTTGCTTGTCGGCAATGTTCTCTGCTTTGCGCCTGAGGAGATCGTCCAGCGGCACATGCGGCACCAGTACATAAACAAAGGTACAGTTCATGGCTTCAGCTGCCGCCCTGAGGCTGGCAAGCGTAAGGGAGCCATCAACTTCTGCCTGTTCGAGTTTGGCAATTCGGGGTTGTGAAACACCGAGGCGGCGGCCCAACTGTTCGGCAGTCATACCGAGGGCATCACGAATAGCGCGTACCCAGCCTCGTGACGGACAGGCCAAGGCGTTCGTATCGCGAAACCCTGCAACACGCTGTTCAATATGCTTGCGCCCCAAGGCTTTTTGATTTGAATTATAATTCATATGTTATTCTCCAGAGATTATAATATAACTTATAAGTTATTAAATCAACTTTGAAATATAACATATATATTATAAAAGAAGCAGGCTTCCCTATAGGAAACGGGTACTTCCTTCAAATGGGGGCCAACTCCTGAAACTTGATAGTTATCCCCTTCCCATGAAGGGGAGGGGGGATTCAAGGAAAACACGGAATGCTCTAAGGGGCCGCTTTCGCCGGTGCGCCGCCCATCCCGCCCATGACCGTCATCAGGTCCGCGCCGTTCAGCAGGGTTTTGCCGTCGGCGGTGAGTTCGAGGTCATAGGAGCGGATATCCTGTCCTTGCGCGTTCTTGCCCTGCTGGCCGACCATTTGCAGGATGGTCAGGGTTTGCAGGATTTTCTGGGCGCTGTTTTTCTGCCCCATAGGGGCTGTGGGGCTGTTGGCGGTGTGCTGGGCGTAGGCGATCAGCTTGTCCATGCCGAATATTTCCAGCCGCGCCTTGCCGGTGGCGCCGAAGAGCGCCTTGATGTTGGCGGTGGCGGTGCCGTTCAGCAGCACGTCATATTCGGTGATGTTGCCGACGCGCGTGTCTTTTACGATAAGGGACGTGCCGGCATTGGTCAGCAATTGCTGAACGCTGGCCAGCGCGTTCATGGCGACAAGGCCGCTGCCGCCCGGCGTGCCGCTGAAATACGCCAATGATTTCTGCCCGATTTCGGCCAGTTCCTTCAGCGGCAGGTTGTTCAGTGTCAGGTCGACATTGATATTGCTCGGCAGCGCCTTTTTCATGTCGGCGGGCGGCGGCGTAATGCTCATATCCGTCATGTTAAGCGTATTGCGCAGCGTGACCTTGTTCTGGCGGAAGCCGTCGCCACTCAGGCCCATTCCGAGACGGGCGATCCTGAGAGTGGACGCCGCCTTGTTCTCCTGCGCGGCGCTGGTCATTTCTATGCCGTGCGCGCTGATACGGGAATCGAAACCGTCCCAGACCTTGGTCATGAAATCGAAGAACATATTATAAAGGCCCTGCGCGTGCTGGCCGCTGGCGCTGGGCAGGTCGCTGCCGGTGCTTTCCATCAGCGCGGCGACGCGTTCCTGATAGGCCAGCGCTTCCTTGAGCGAATAATCCTTGACGCTGCTCTGGATATCGATCTCGCGGATTTTTGTGGTGCTGCCGGTTTTGTTGAATATACCGGTGATGTTGGTGGCCTTAGCGTTCATCGGCCCGGACCAGAGTTGATTGGCGCCCTCTTTCAGGTCATAGATGATGGAGAAGTCGGGAATGGTGACTTTCGCGTTCTCCATCTTGTCGGTGAAGACGATATTCTTGTACTGGCCGTTCATGCGCACGAAATTCTGGAACTGTTCATGGAACAGGCCCGCGAAATTCTGGCTGCCGATTTCCAGCACAGCCGATTCCTTTCCGGCGGCGTCCGTCATGACGATGGGCGTGGGCATGGCCACCGTCATCTTCCATTCCCCTTTCTTGTCGCCGGGCAGGGCGTTGACCGAGATCATGCCGATTTTAATTTTCGACTGATCGGCGTTCACGGCGGTGATATGCGGCAGGGTGATGGCGAAATAAGTATCGCCCGGCTCGACCAGCACGTCTCCCTCCCGGATCAGGGAACCGCCGCTTGCCTTGGCTTCATTCTCGTAACGGTTGATCATGTCGGTAAAGATGGTTTTCAGGCGTGCGCCGTCGGCGGGCTTCAGCGCCGCGTAAGCGGTCTGCGGGGCCAGAAGGGAGAGCACCATGCATGAAGCCAGAACCGCTCCGGAAATCTGGAGGAAAATCCGGGGGGAAATCCGGGAAAAACGGGCCATGACGATATCTCCTGTCGCGCTGCGTAATAGGGCACACTATATATAATACGGTAAGTAAGGCGCATTTTAGGCGTAAATGGCTTGGGGCTCAATGCAGTTAAGTAATCATTCCATAAGATCGGATAGTCCGGTGATCGCCGTATTGGGCCCGACCAATACCGGCAAGACCCACTATGCGCTGGAACAGATGGTGACATACGCGACGGGGGTGATCGGGTTCCCCCTGCGCCTGCTGGCGCGCGAGAATTACGACCGTTTGGTCAGGAAAAAGGGTGTGCAGGCGGTGGCGCTGGTGACGGGCGAGGAAAAGATTATTCCGCCCCATGCGCGCTATTACGTCTGTACGGTCGAGGCGATGCCGCTCGATCAGCAATTCGAATTCCTCGCGGTGGATGAAATACAGCTGTGTGCCGATCCCGAGCGCGGGCATATCTTCACCGATCGCCTGTTGCGGGCGCGGGGGTTGAAGACGACGCTGTTTCTTGGTGCCGATACCATGCAGCCGATCATGCAATATCTGATTCCGGATATCGAATTCCAGAGCCGCCCGCGCTTGTCGCAACTGACCTATAAGGGGTTCAAGAAGCTTACGCGCCTGCCCAAGCGCAGCGCGGTGGTCGCGTTCTCGGTCGATGACGTTTACATGATGGCCGACCTGATCCGCCGCCAGCGCGGGGGAACGGTGGTGGTGATGGGGGCGCTCAGCCCGCGCACGCGCAACCGCCAGGTCGAGATGTATCAGGCGGGCGAAGTCGATTTCATGGTCGCTACCGACGCCATCGGCATGGGCCTGAACATGGATATCCACCATGTCGCGCTGGCGGCGACGCGCAAGTTCGACGGGCATCGGGCGCGGCCTTTATCGGCGGCGGAAATGGCGCAGATCGCCGGGCGTGCCGGACGGCATACGGCGGACGGCACGTTCGGTGTAACGGGCCGGGTGCGGGCATTGGATGACGAAGCGGTCGAGGCCATCGAGCGGCACCGGTTCGCGCCGTTGCCCGCACTTTGCTGGCGGAACAGCCTGATCGATTTTACCAGTCCGCAGGCCTTGCTGGCCTCGCTGGAACAGGGGGCGGGTAACGGGGTACTTATTAAAGGCCGCCCGGCGGATGACGTCCTGTCGCTCCTCAGCCTGACCCGCCGGGACGATATCATGGCCCGGGCCACCGATATTCCCCGGGTACGGCTGCTCTGGGACGTTTGCCAGATCCCGGATTTCCGCAAAACCATGAATGAAAGCCATCAGGAAATGGTGGCGGATGTTTTTACCGATCTGGTCGATTCCGGGGCTATCCGGGAGGACAGGGTGGCGGAACAGATCCGCCGTCTCGATCGTCTGGACGGGGATGTCGATTCCCTGATGACGCGCATTGCACATGTCCGCACTTGGACGTATATTACCCATAAATCCGAATGGGTCAGGAATGCCGACGAATGGGCCGATAAAGCCCGTGCGATCGAGGACAAATTGTCCGATGCGCTCCATGAGGGATTGATGCGGCGTTTCGTCGATAGACGGTCGGCCATATTGATCCGCGCGATGGAAGAAGGCGGCAGTCTGCTCGCGGGGGTGCGCCCCGGCGGAGAAGTGGTTGTGGAGGGCGAGGAAGTCGGGCATCTTGAGGGCTTCCGTTTCGTGCCGGATTCTTCCGCGACGGGGCGTGATTTTAAAGCAGTGATGGCGGCGGCGCGTGGCGCGTTGCGGCCCGAAATACAGAAACGGTTACGAGTAATGCTGAACGCGGTACCCAAGCAGTTTCGTCTTAATGACGATGGCCATATTCTTTATCAGGCCGATCCGACAAATCCGATGCCGGGCGTCGTGGTGGCAACGGTCGTGAAAGGCGCGCGCGCGCTGCAACCGGATGTCAGCGTGCTGGACAGCAATCTGATCGAAGGTCAGGATCGCGAAGCTATTGCCAACAAGCTGAAAGAATGGCTGAAAGGCCATATCGCCACCGTGCTCGAACCGCTGGTGGCGCTTGAGAAGGAAGAAGAGAGCGAAGCGGCCCCCGTGCGCGGTATCGCGTTTCAGGTTTACGAAGCCATGGGGATCGTGCCGCGCGCGAACCTTGAAGAGCTGATCGCGGGCCTCGATCCGGAAATGCGCAAGGTACTGCGTCAGAAGCAGATCAAGCTCGGCCCGATCCTCGTGTTCATTCCGGCGCTGAACAAACCGGCGGCGGTGCATCTGCGCGCGCTGCTGTGGAGCCTGTGGCACGACAAGCCGCTGCCCGCGAAAATTCCGGGGGACGGCATGGTATCGAAGGCGCTGGCGAACGAAAACGATGTCAATATCGAATTCTTCAGCGCGATCGGCTATCCGGTTTACGCTAATCGCGCGATCCGCGTCGATATGCTCGACCGCATCGTCAGCGCGATTTATGACAGCGCCAAGGGCGGCACGTTCAAGGCGACGCACGCGATGGCGGAATGGCTGGGCTGCTCGATCCCCGATCTCTATACGGTGATCGAGGCGATGGGGCATAAAAAGATCAGTGATCCGGTAGAGCAGAAAGTTACCGAAGCCGTCGCGGCTGCCGATGCGCCTGCGGCGGTGCCGGAAGCGCCAGCCATTGTTGAAGCGGCGCAGGAGGTCCCGGTGGAAGCGCCCGCGGAAGCCGTTGCCGAAACGCCTGTGGTTCCCGCCGTTCAGGTAAAACCGGAACTGGCGACTTTCCGCCTGCGTAAGGGCAAGGCTTATGGCGAGCAGGGCGGCGGAGAACGCAAACCGCGTCCGGAGCATTCCGGCGATAAGAAGCCTTTCCGCAACGCCGACAAAAAACCGTTCAGCAAGGACGATAAACACAAGCCGCGCAAAGAAGGCCGCAAGCCCGATAAGTTCGGCGACCGTAAAGGGCGCGACGACCGCGAGCCGCGCATCGTGGCCTCGGCGGCGGCCAGCAGTGCGGGCGAGTCCCCGTTCTCCGTCTTGCAAAAACTGAAAACCAAATAGAACGGCTACAGGTTCGACTATGCCCTGCCGTATCCGTCATTGCGAGCGCAGCGAAGCCATCCAGAGCGTTTCGCGCTTTTCTGGATCGCTTCGCCGTCTGTGCCTCTTCACGATCACGGTGATTCTCGTTGCATACGCGCCGCCTGCGCGCGCCGATACGCAATTTTCGGGTGCTTATCTCCTGCATGTCTGCGAGATGGATGCGAAGGGCAAGGAAATCGTGAAAGGCGGACATACGGCGTGTCAGGCCTATATTACCGGTGTGATCGATTATCACCGCATCCTGCAATCGATGAAGCTGGCGCCGAAGATCGATATTTGCGTGCCGACGAAGACGCCGGTGGCGCAGGTGCATCGCGTGGTGCTGGCCTACCTGCGCAAGCACAAGGAAAACGACGCGTTCATAGCGGCCCCGGCTGTGACCATGGCGCTTTATAAAGCCTTTCCCTGCCGCAGGAAGAAATAAATGGAAGATCTGCGCGAGCAACCCGTTCTGAAAGTAAAGGCCGCGGAAGGCGAAAGTCTCCTTCCCGCGCATTTCTATGATGTGGTCGCGCTGCGTTATTTTCCGGTGCTAAGCCTGACCTATATCGCATCGGTCATCGGCATAGCGATTAAGCTGAGCGGCGCGGATTACGGTTTTTTCCATTATTTCTTCGAGTCGCCCGAGGCATATCGCATGGGATACGGGGTGGCGATCTGGGTGTCCGTCCCCGCCATGATCTATATCCTGATGGACAGCGCCTTTCACATGCGCCGTGCGGCTGAGATTTGGTACAAGGCCGCGGCGGCGGTCATGGTGCTGACCGTGCTGGTCAGCTTCCTGTTGTTCCCCGCGGGCGAATTCGGATTTGGCCTGCGCCTGTTCATGGTGGCGACCATTCCCGTTTTTATCGTACAGTATTATTTCTTCGTAAAGGGCGGCCTTCCGGCGCGCGCGGCATGGCCGCTGACCGTCGCGGGTATTACGCTGTGCGTGTACGGCTTGATCCTATAAGGTTTTCCGGTACTGCGCTTCTCGCGACAAGGTGCCCTGAATAAAAAAATCCGGGCTTGTTCACCCGGATTTCTTAATAGCTGCACGATGAATTACTCACCGCGCAAGGTGTCTTTCAACCCACCATAGGCGTTCTGGGCCTTGCCCGTTACGCGCTCGGCAGCGCCTTCGCCTTCCATTTTGGAGTCGCCTATAGCTTTGCCGACGCCTTGCTTCACTTTGCCTTTAATATTCTTGGCGGCCCCTTCGATACGATCCTTATC
>CAKTCH010000020.1 GCA_934538895.1 uncultured Alphaproteobacteria bacterium | reverse complement strand
TCGTCTGGCCCCTCCCGCCCGCCGGTTTTAGGCGGCGCCCGCCTGGAATTTCGCAACTTCAATCTCCAGCAGGACCGATAACAGGGATTCCGTCCGCAGATAGCTTTGCCATGTATCGAAATCCTGCATCAGGCTGACGGCCTGAAGGGCCGCTTTCTTGCGGTCGATATTGGCGGGTTTGTCGTACAGGTCGGCATAGAATGTCGGTTGCTGGAATACCTTTTTGGTAACGATCTCCATCTGCGTGAAATAGCTGGGGCGCTCGCCCATGAAACGGCCCGCTTCCTCCTCGGACATGCCCAGCTGCTGCAGGATAATTTTCAGGTAACGGGCGGTATCGATGGAACTGCCTTCATCGCTGTTGTCCGCTGCCGGGGAGCCGTAGGATTTAAGGCCGACGATAGTATTGAATGAATGCTCCGCGACGCTGCGCTTGGCGATGATCTGGCGCTGGGCGATGATCTGGCGCAGGCGATCGGCGCGTTGCGAAGTGCTGCTGCTGTTATAGCTGATCTCCGGCAGACGCTCCATCATTTCATGCGCATACAGGTTGCTGGCTAATGCCATCACGTCTTCCTCGTCTTCCGTCAGGTTGGCATCGGTAAAATCGATATTCATCGTGCGATGGGCATCGACGGTACGGGTATAGTCTATATCCTTGTTTATGGTCGCGGCGCGCGCGGCGTTGCCGCTGCCGCAAACCCGCATAAAGACGTCGTTATTGTCATGCACATCGCAATAGCGGCGGCGGAATTGCGCCAGCCGGTTGGCCTTGTCGCTCGTGCCGCCAGCGGCAGCCGCTGTATGCATGTTGCCGATCTGGCGGTCCTGCGCCCGCTGGCTCAAAACGAAAGTGGTGGTTTCGGCGCGACGTTCGGCGTCGGCCAGCGACCTTATCGTCGTACCGACGGCGCAAACCCCCACGCTGGGCTGGTAATCACGGTGCGCCTCGGCGATTTTCTTCTGAAAGACGCGCTGCACTTCAAGCGCCTGCTTGGCGTCAAGCAGCGTTCCGATGGCAAAGACCTGGTAAACCGCCGTCTCGGTCAGCTGTCCCGCCATGCGCACCAGATATTCAGGCGGCATGAAGGCCGGCACGAACGTATTTTCCAGCCAGTCTTCCCAGGCATCGAACTCGTTTCTGATATGCTCGCGCGTCTGGTCGTGCTCCTGCTGCATACGTTCGCGGGTCAGCTGAGCCCACAGCGCGACCGTGCCGCAATCCGTGCACCTCGCCCACGCGCGTTGCGTATGGGCGGTTGCGACCAGGCATAAACCCGATAGCAAAAGCGTTGAAAGAAGCAGGCGATATCTTTTCATGCCTTACTGCTCCACGCTGCCGTCAAAGTTCAGAATATCTTTCTGCATGTCCTCTATATAAAGCTCCAGCAGGACCGAAAGGCTTTGCTCGCTGCGCAGCACGCTGTTGAATTTATCCATATCCTGTATCAGGCGTATGGCGCGTATCGCCGCGCTCTTGCGCTCGACGTTGGCCGGCGCGTCGTACAGGTTGGTGTAGAATTCAGGCTTCTGGTAGATACCCTTGGTCAGCACTTCCATCTGCGCGTAATAACTGGGATTGTCGCCGACCAGACTCTCCGCGTCCTCGTGCGGCATCCCCAGCTGTTCATAAACCGCCTGAATGTAGCGAGCGCTGCTGGCGGAAGCGCCGCTGCCGGCGGTTTTCATGCCGACGATGCTGCCGAAGGAATGCATCGCTACGCTGCGCTTGGCGGCAATGGCGCGCTGATCCAGAAGATAGGTTTGCCCGCGCTGGTCCTGCAGCAGAGAATCCGGAAAGGGCGGGAAAACGCGGTGCCCATAAA
Organism: uncultured Alphaproteobacteria bacterium; assembly: GCA_934538895.1. Taxonomy (GTDB): domain Bacteria; phylum Pseudomonadota; class Alphaproteobacteria; order Micavibrionales; family Micavibrionaceae; genus Micavibrio_C. Next base: position 11,227 of record CAKTCH010000020.1, on the reverse strand, counting down.
GATTGGCCGACAGGCCGAACAGATCCTTCTCCGGCCCTGTCGCTGTGCCGCCGTTGCTCAGATTGACGTTGATCGTCAGCGGTTCCATAACCGTCATGTTGAAATCGACGTCGCGATTGCGGCCCGCAACGCCCGAGGCGGGGTTACAGACCGATTTACCCATCAGGCCGCCGGCATCGCGCGCGTCGCAGAAACGGGATTTCAGCAAACGGATGCGCGCATCGTTATCGGTTTCCACACCGGACTCCGCCGAGGAATTCCGTACGTTGGTCAGGCGGTCGATCTGATGCTGCGAAAGGGCGAACGCCGTCAACTCCCCTGTGCGGCTGGTTTGCCCCAGGCCGCGTGCCGCCGTGCCGATCGCGCACATCTCGACGTCGGGTTTGTAGTCGCGCCAGGCGTCGGCCATTTTCATTTGCAGCAGGCGCTGCGTTTCCAGCTGGTGCTTGGCGTCGAAGAAAGCGCCGACCGCGAACATCTGTGTCATCGCCGTACTCGAAATCTCGTTCGTCCACATCATCAGCGCGTTGCCGATATTGTAGCCCCACATCCATTCGCCCCAGAACACTACGCGGTGGGCGACGAACTGGGCGGCGATATAGGCAGCCGTGCCGGCGGCTTCCACGGCCATCAACCGGCGCAGGCGTCCATGAAAAATTGATTCGCACTGGCAGTAATCGCCGCAGGCCGCCTGCGCGGGCTGGTCCGCGGGGGGGAGTATATTCAGGCTGAGCACCAGAAGCGCTACCATGAAAACACGTCTGAACCAGCGGCGGCGGCCATGCGCGTGCCGGACCCCGGAAGCATCCGGGAACGCGCTATCGCTCGTTGCAGGCTCCTGCAACGACGCCTCGACCCGGCTGGAATGCCTGGCGCGCTTCCACATACCGAAAAAAACCCCGCAGTTTCTTATACTTAACTCTTCAACCCTACAATTTTATCATATTCCTTTTTTAAACGCACAAGCTTTCCCTATATAAGTATCAATAAAATCGTCTTGACTCGGAGAATTATATTTTCCTTAAAAGATTCTCTTATAATGACATAATCTACCCCAAGTCTGATGTCCGGACCCGGTGAATGGTCTCCCATGTTCGTACGCAGCCGCTCCCGCGCTTTTCAGGCTTGGTAAATCTTTATGATTTCTGTTAGATAATAGCAGCGATTCGGATGAATACTCATCCGCAAATCGCAAAAATCTGCGTTATGTTCAATAGAACCATGTTTCTGCCGGATAGAACGCCGATAAAGAATTTCGAAGTGCGTTCCTTTTCCCGTGCGTGTTTACAAGAGCGTTGTTAATGGCGACAGAAAAACCGACGAAACCAGTCTCCCCGCGTCCGGCCTCCGGCGGCCCGCGCGCCCGTAGCGTTGCAGCGCGTCCAGGCTCTGGCGACTCCTCTTCCGGCGATGAGGGCGGCGAGGAGCCGCAACTGGGCCATTTGGGCGCTGTCGTCGTGCGCAATGAATTCTATCGCGACGGCTACAGGACCATGCTGCGTGTGGTTATGATGCTGGTGCTGGTGATTGCCGCCCAGATCGCCGTTATGGTGTATGTGGTAAAAACCAACCGTATGGAATACCGGTACTTCGCGACGACCGAAGATGGCCGCCTGATACCCATGGCGCCGCTGAATGAACCGAACCTGAGTTCTCCGGCGCTTATGTCCTGGGTGGCGCAGGCCGCCACCGAAGTCATGACGTTCGGCTTTAACGATTATCGCCGCCGCCTGCAGGAAGCCTCGCGCAACTTCACGCGTCGCGGCTGGGAAAGTTTCTCTTCCGCCCTGCAGCGCGCCCGTATTATTGAAACCGTGGAAGTAAACCAGCAAGTGCTGACGGCGGCGCCGACCGGTGCGCCGGTGATCCAGTCCGAAGGCATGGTGCAGGGGCGTTATCAATGGGTTGTCCAGATGCCGATGGCGCTGACATACCAGTCCGGCGCCAAAACCAGAACCGATAACCTGATGGTAACGCTCGTGATCGTGCGTGTGCCGCGTCTTGAAAGTTCGAACGGCGTGGGCATTGAGCAATGGATTGCGGTGGCCAGATAATGAAGTTGTAAGGCGGGCGGTATGGTAAAGTCGCCGGCATTTGGGGATGTTGTTTATGAGTGATGTTGAGGAAATTTTTTTGACGAAAAGCCTGACTCCTTTGGCTGTCTTGATTGCCGGGTTGTTGCTGACCTGCACCGGTGCAAGCGCTTTGGCGCAGGATGTTCCGGGGGGGCTGCCGGGCGTGCCCGCTTCTCCCTTTGGCCCGCTCTCCACTGACGACGCATCGGCCTTGCCGGGTGATGAAGGCGTCAATCCGCGTGCGCCCGGTCTGCAATTGCCGGCAGACTCCGGCGCGGGCGCGGGCAGCAGCAATAATCCCTTTGCCTCCCCCTCCGGCCCGGTAGCGGCGGTAAAGACCCCCCAGCAGATCGAAAACGAAATCCGGACCAAGGCCTTCAATGCCGCTATTACCGGCCTGATCCCCCTCAATCCCGACGAAATCAGAAAATTGCTTGAGCGTTACGACCAGACGCGTCAGGCGGTTGAGACGCCGATCTATCCTTATCCGAAACCTGAAATCGTCACCGAGGACATCTCCCTGGATCCCGGTTCCGTGCCGTCCGTCCTGAAACTGGCGACCGGGCACGTGACAGTTGTGAATTTTGTCGATGCGTCCGGCGCGCCTTGGCCGATCCAGGATATCAGCTGGGCCGGGAATTTCGAAATCATCAAAACCGAACCTGGCGGCAGCCGCTTGACGATTTCGCCGATGTCCGATTTCGCCTATGGCAATCTAAGCGTTCAGCTTCTGGGGGCCAAGGCCGGCATTTCTTTCACGCTCGAAACGCAGCGTGAAAAAGTTCATTACCGCTTTGACGCCCGGATGCAGGAGGACGGCCCGTATGCGAAGCCTGCCCTTATTTCCGTCAGCGGCCCGCAAATGTCGGCTGGTGGCGGACATATGAATGCCGTGCTGGAAGGCGTGCCGCCCCAGGGCAGCGAAAAACTCAACGTTGAAGGCGTTGATGGCCGTACCACGGCTTACAAGCTGAACAAAATCGTTTATGTACGCACGCCGCTTACCTTGCTGTCCCCGTCGTGGACGGCTTCCGTGTCGTCTGCGGATGGCATGAATGTTTATTCTTTGAAAAGCGCATCGGTCCTGCTTCTCTCCGACAAGGGAGAAGTGGTGCGCGCCCGACTGAGCGAGAGGGATTTCACTCATGACCAACAATGAAAACGATGACGATCTGACCCCGGACGATGTCGACACCGGCGGCCTGGAAGACGCGGATTCGTTCGACGATTTCGAGGGGGGCGGCAACAGCAACCTGATGAGCAATCCGCTGGTAAAAGTGGGTATCGTCGTCGCGGCTGTTGCGACGATTATTGGCGGCATCGTACTTTTTGGCGGCCAGGATGAGGAGAAACGTGCGGCATCGCATATTCGCGCGCCCAAGGCTGTGACGTCGACGCCAGGCATGGAGGCCGTGTCTCCTGAAATGCAAAAGGCTCTTGAGCAAACAAATGAGGAAACGGCGGAGCAGGCCTCCCGTACGGGCGGCAGCGCCATGCCCGTTCCTATCGCGCCGCCGGAGGAAAAGCTGACCGTGCCCGATATGGGGGCTGGCGCGGAAGAAGATCCGCTGGAAAGATGGCGCAAGATTCAGGAAGAGCGCCAGAAACGCGAAGCCATGCAGGCGCGCCCGACTGCGCCGCAAAACGATCCGAACGCGCAAATCATAGACAAGCTGGCGAAATCCATGTCGCAGCAAATGCAGACCATTCTTGATGCCCAGGCGATCGAGGGACCGGAAGTGGAAGTCGTCACGCCGACCGAATGGCTGGAGAAGAAGGCCAAGGAGCGTGAAGAAAAACTGGAAAAAGCCAAGGCGGCTGCCGTAACGAACCAGCAGGTAAATTCTACGGTTATGGATATTCTTCAGCCTGCCGGCACGATCGAATATGCCCTGCTGATTACGGAAGCCAACTCCGATGTCCCGGGGCCCGTCTTGGCGCAGATCATGAGCGGCCCTTTGAAAGGTTCCCGTATCCTCGGGTCGTTCAAAACCCAGGAAGATTATCTGGTGTTGACGTTTAATACGGTTGTCATCGACGGCGTCAGCTACGGGGTCGATATGATTGCGCTTGATCCTTCAACGACCAACCCCGGCCTTGCCACTGAAATCGACCAGCGCTATTTCAAGCGTATCATTCTGCCTGCGGCGGCGGCTTTCATCGAAGGCATGGGGCAGGCTATTGCGGAGTCCGGGTCGACCAGCGTGTCCGTCTCGGGTGATACGGTCGTCCAAAGCGAGGAAGAATTGAATACGCGCCAGGAAATCTTTAAAGGCGTGGAAGAGTCTGCAAGCAAGGTCAGTGAAATCATCGACAAGGATGCCAGCAAGGTAAAGCCTTTGGTCAAGGTGCACGCTGGAACCGCCGTGGGGGTCTTGTTCCTCGCGCCTGTAACCAAGGAAGCAGGCAAGTAATATACTATTGGTTCTTATAACAGCAGGGTGATCCGCATGACTGCCAATAATCCCGATCAGGATGATTACGATCCGTCTTTCGATGAAAGCGCCGAGGATTTCGGCTATGAAGAGGAATCCTTCGGTGACGAAGGATTCGGTGATGAAGAATCCTGGGATGAAAATAGCGAGGACGGGGGCGATGGAACCCCCGCAGAAGAGTCGTCTGCCGAAAAGCCCCAGAAGAAAAAGGGCGGCCTGTTTAATGTCGTTCTTATCGCTCTGGCGGTCCTGGGGGGCGGCGCCTTTATTTACCTGAAAGTTCTGGCACCTTCATCAGGTCCTGCGCAGCCGGCGACGATGGCCGAAATGCCCGCTGAAACGCAACAGGCAGCTCTGCCGGTTGAAATGCCTGTCCCGGTGCCCGAAGCAATGCCGGAACAGCCTGTGCCGGTCGCATCGGTTCCGGAAGATACTTTGTTGCCGGCGCCGGCTGATATCGCACCGGAAGTGCCTGCCCTGGTGGAAGCGCCGCCCGCACTCATGCCGGAACCCGATTTAACCCCGCCTGCCGAGCAACAACCCGTAGAGGTGGCCAGCGCGCCGCCCATGCCCGCGCCGATCGCGGCGCCGGAACCGGTACCCGAAGTGGCGATCAGGGACAATAACGGCTTTAATCCGGGCCTGCCCTCCGCCAAAGATATCATGATCGCGCCACCCGCTCCGGAAGCAGCAGCGGCTACGGCAGGCAGTATTTCCGCTGATGCTGCCAAAGGAATCGAGCAGAAGCTCAGCGTATTGCTGGCGCGTCTCGACACTTTTGAAAATCGCATCACCAATCTTGAATCGGGTTTACATCAGGTGTCTTCGAAAATTTCAACGCTTGAATCGAAACCGGCGCCTGCCACCGATCTTGACGGCGTAAACAAGGCCCTTCAGGCTCTGGAACGGAAAATATCCGGACTGGAGGCTACTTCAGCCACGCCCGCCAGCGCCGCTGCTACGGTAGCGGACGTAACGGTGGATACTTCAAAGATCGACAAGCCGACTTTTGTGCCGGCAACGCCGGATAAGTCTCAGGCACAAAAAACAGTATCTGCTGCCGATACCCCTAAAGAGGCGACGGCACCGAAGCCGGTAAGCGTGTCGCCGCAGCCGCATGTTACCGGCTGGGCTTTGCGATCGGCGCAACCCGGCTCTGCCATGGTGGTGCCGAAAGCCGGAGGCGACATGCGTACGATCCGTGTGGGTGACAGCTTGAGCGGTCTTGGCCGCATTACAGCGATCGAACTGCGCGGCAGTAAATGGGTTGTTCAGGGAACACAGGGAACCCTGACCCATTGATTTGCATAATGTAAATAAGGTCATTATGGCCCATACTCTTCCGTTTTTATAAAGAGTTTATTCATAACTACGGAACCAAAATGAGTTTATGCAGAGATAATTTGCAAAATTTATATAAAATGTGATTTAATAAAGGAAGGTTATACGAGTGGTGTCGTATATACCGGGTGTGTAAATAAAGGCGGTATAATGCTGAAAAGAGCAGGAAAATTCCTGAGCTTCGTTTCTCTCTTCGCTATCGCGGGCGGGGCTTCGGAAGTTCGCGCTCAAACCATGGGCGATGTTATCGCCAATACTGTTTATTCTGCTGATGAACTGCCGTTCCTGCTGGCGGCGATTTGCTATATGGTGGGTATTACGCTTGGCGTTATGGCTATCATCAAGCTCTACGAGCATGTGAATGATCCTCGCCAGACGCAGCTTTCCGAAGGCCTGAAGCGCCTGATTGCCGGGGGCGCTCTGCTTGCCTTGCCGATCGTGGTGGAAGCGGCCTGGCGCACGATGAACGACGAAAATATTAACCCTATTACATTAGGCTCGTTCTCGGGTACCACAACAGGGTTTGGCCTGGATTCGATGATGGCGGGTATGATGACGGATATCCATGATCCGTTAATGTTTGCCCTGAATGGATTCTGCTATATGGCCGGCCTTATTCTGGTGGTGATCGGTATCCTGCGCTTGCTGAAATCATCGCAGGAAGGGCCCCGCGGCCCCGGTGGCGCCGGTACTCTTATGACGTTTATTGTGGCCGGCGCGCTTTTGTCTGTCGATGCGATGATGGGTGCCTGGAGTTCCTCCATGTTTCTGACCAGTAACGTGGCGAATGTCAGTGTTCTGGCCTATACGGGCGGCATGACCGTGGCGGAAGAGGAACACGTACTGGGTGTGATCAGTACGATATTGATATTTATGATGATTCTTGGGTGGGTCAGCTTCATTCGCGGCTGGTTCATTCTCAGGGATGTGGCCGAAGGAAACCATAATGCATCTCTCATGGCGGGTATTACCCACCTGGTGGGCGGTGCCTTGGCGGTGAACCTGGGGCCACTAATGAATGCCGTTCAAGATACTTTGGGCTTAACGGCTTATGGTGTAAACTTCATGTAATAATTGCTCAAATTTGGTATGAGGAGGAAAACTATGACCAAACTGATCAGAAATAAATCGCTGCAAATGTCGGCTGCTTTCACGGCAGGCTACATGATGACTACGAATACAGCGCACGCTAACAACTTCAACACCATCGGCGAGAACATCGTTAACTCGATTGCCAGCATGCCGGCATTGCTCTCCGCTCTGTCGTACATGTTCGGTATCCTGCTGGGCGTTCTTGGTATCATGAAAATCAAGGACCACGTAGAAAATCCGGGTAACGAGCCGCTGAAAAACGGTGCAGTTCGTCTGGCTGCCGGTGGCGCTTTGCTGGCCCTGCCGATCGTATTCGAAGCTATGTTCCAAACAATCGGTAGCGATCAGACCGGTGCAACAACGGCATCCGTTAGCCCAATCGACTGGAACGGCTGATATAATCTGATGAAGATTTTACCGATTACTCTGGGCATTGCGCGGGTTTCTGCCAATGCCCAGAGCCCTTCAAGCGGCAAGGCCGCCTCCCGGATATCGCCCGAAGCGCGTCAGAAAATACTGGATCGCGACCAGAACAGCTGCGCCTGTTGCGGTTTTCAGTCAACGAAATATCAGGAAATCCTCTATCTGAACGGTAATCCGGTCGATACCCGCCCCGAAAATCTGGCGACGGTCTGTATTTTTTGCCATCAATGCTTCAACCTCGATCATGTTGCGCAGATGCGCTCCGGCGTGCTGATCTGGCTGCCGGAAATTGCACAGGCCGATCTGCATCACATTGCGCGCGCCGTTTATGTCGCCCGTATTTCCCAGGGTCCCGTCGCCGATGCGGCGCGGCGCGCCCTCGACGTCTTCATGCAGCGGCGCGAAGAATGCCGCAAGCGTCTAGGTACCGACGATCCCTTTATTCTGTCTTCGGTGATGCGGGATTATATCAGCGGCAAAGCATACGAAGGGGCACGCCACAAACTGGAAGGTGTTCGCCTCTTTCCGCTGGACCGCCGCATTATCAAAGAGGCGGATCTTGAATTTAACCAGTTTCCGCAAATCCTGGCTTACTGGCGTTCCAAGGATGGCCCGTTTGGCGGAATGCTGCCGCGTCAGTGGCTCGATATCTATCGCGAAATCGCGCCGAAAAAGTCAGCGGCTTGATACGGCATCTTATTTTTTCATATTCAAATATGAATTTATGCCGTAAGTAAAACAGCATTAAAATTTGTCTATTCTTTCCGCTGGTTAAACCCGGTATACTATCGGGTGTCCTATTTTCTTAAGTCCGGATCGTGTCCTGATGAACTGGTTAAAAAAATTAACTGCTCCCTTCGAATTTGCCCTGAAGCAACCGCTTGAAAGCTTTATCCGGCTGGAAACCGCCGATGATGAAGTCACCATGGTATCTATGGACGGCTCGCTGATTTCTTTCATCAAGATCGAAGGATGCCGTACCACCATCGGCGAGCAGGAATACAAGGCGATCATCGAAGGTGCCACCCTGAAGATCGGCTCCAAGTTCGACCGCATGGGTCACGCCCTGCAGGTTTTCTTTGTGCGCGATCCCGATCGTACCGTGCGCCAGATCGAGCATTTCATCAAGCCCAGCCGTAATGCCGCGCGCAACATGGGCCTTGAAGTGGACGATGTTTTCGAGGAGCGCGTCAAAAACCTTTCCAAGTACCTTTCTTACGAAGAAAGCTATTTCGTTCTCTGGACGCGCCCCAGCGTGCTGACCAAGAACGAAGTCGAACGCGCCGCCCGCGAAGCCAAGGAAAAAAGATGGCTGCCTGCGGGTTATGCGCAGAACCCCCTGGCGGCGCTGGATATGCTGCGCGTGCGGCACAAAAGCTATGTTTCCTCCTGCATGACGGCTTTGGATGAATTGGGCGTCAAGGCGCGGCTTATGGAGGTGCATGATGCCATGCGCGCCGTACGTAATAGCATCCATCCCGACCGCTCCAGCGAGGATTGGCGCATCTGCCTGCCCGGCGATCCGATTCCGCCGCGGGCGCCGACATCCGCATCCGATATGTCCGATATCCTCTGGCCGCCGGTGCGCCAGCAACTGGTGGCCGCCGATGCGCGCGTGATCGACCAGCATGTATGCCAGATCGGCACGATCTACTGGGCGGGCGTGGATATGACGCTCGGCCCCATGGAAGCGGCGCCTTTCTCGCAATTGCTGTCGCGCCTGTTCGAAGCGGATATCCCCTACCGCCTTTCCTTCCTGATCGAGGGCGGCGGCGCGCAGTCGGGGGCGTTCCGGACGTTCGCCGCATCCATTCTCACGGTCACGAATTCGCTCAATAAACAAATAAAATTCTCTCTGGAAGGCCTGGCGATTCTCGCCCGCCGCGAACCGGTGGTGCGCTTGCGCGTATCTTTTGCAACCTGGGCCGGTGACCGGGAGACCGTCGAGACGCGCCTGTCCATTCTGGCGCAGTCGGTTGAAAGCTGGGGCTATTGCCAGGTTAGCGAATTTTCAGGCGATCCGCTTGACTGCGTCATGTCGTCGGCGCTGGGCATTCACTGTGCGGGTACCGCGCCTTCGGCCGTGGCGCCGATGTATGACGTGATGAAGCTGCTGCCATGGCAGCGCCCGTCCAGCCCATTCCTGCATGGCGCGATCGTTCTGCGTACGCCCGATGGCAAGATATGGCCCTATCAGACCGGCACCAACGTCACGACGACCTGGTTCGATCTGGTCTTCGCGCAGCCGGGTGCCGGTAAATCGGTTCTGCTTAACACGCTGAACCTCGGCACGATTCTATCGCCCGGCCTCTCCAAGCTGCCCTTTGTGGCCATCGTCGATATCGGCCCGTCGTCATCGGGTCTGATTTCCCTCATCAAGGAGGCATTGCCGCTTAACCGCCAGCACGAAGTGGCGTATTACCGCCTGCAGATGGCGCATAAATTTGCCATCAATCCGTTTGATACGCAGCTCGGAATGCGCTATCCGCTGATGGATGAGCGCAGCTACCTCGTCGAATTGCTGACGCTGCTTTGCACGCCGCCGGGCTACGAAAAACCCTATGACGGCATCCAGCAACTCGCGGGTCTCGTGGTCGATGAAATGTATCGCTGGCGCGACGACGGTGCCGCCAACGCCGAACCGCGCCCTTATTTGCCGCGCCTCGATCCCGAAGTCGATGAAGCCTTGCAGAAATTCAATGTGCACCTGCCGACCGATCCCTACTGGTGGGATGTGGTCGATAAGATGTTCGAACTGAACCAGCATCATGTTGCCGGTCTGGCGCAACGCCATGCCGTTCCCACGCTGGGCGACACGATTACCGCCGCCCGCCGCCCGCAGATCAGAAGCCTGCTGGAACAGACATCCATCGGCACCAGTGCGGAAAGCGTCATCAACGCCTTCGAGCGTATGATCACTTCGGCTATCCGTGAATTGCCGATTCTGTCATCGGTGACGCAGTTCGATATCGGCGCCACGCGCGTTTGCGCCCTCGACCTGATGGATGTGGCGCCGCAAGGGGATGAAGTGGCCGACCGCCAGACCTCCATCATGTATATGCTGGCGCGCCACGTGCTGGTGCGCAGCTGGTGGATGGGCATGGAATCCCTGCAATTCGTGCCGGAAAAATACCGCCTCTATCACGAACGGCGCTTGCAGGATATCGCGGAGTCTCCCAAACGGCTGGGTTATGATGAATTCCACCGGACCAGTTCCTCTTCCGCCGTGCGCGGTCAGGTGATTCGCGACGTGCGCGAGGGCCGCAAGCGCGGGGTGCAGATCATTCTCGCCTCCCAGCTCCTCGACGATTTCTCTCAGGACATGATCGACCTGGCGACGGGCGTATGGGTTCTGGGTACGGCGATTTCCGATGCGGCCGTCGAAAACGTACGCGATCGCTTCGGCCTATCTGACACGGCCCGCGACATTATCCGTTACAAACTGACGGGTCCGAAGGCGGGGGGCGCGCCGGCGCTTTTCGTGCTGGGCACGACCGAGGGCCGGTACGAACAGTTCCTGATCAACACGCTGGGGCCGATCGAGCTCTGGGCGCTTTCGACGTCGATGGAAGACGTGGCCCTGCGCAATCGTCTCTATGGCCGTATCGGTGCCGGTCAGGCGCGTCAGATTTTGGCGATTTTATTCCCCGGCGGCAGCGCCCGTACCGAGATCAAGCGCCGCGTCATGATGAAAAGCGAGAAGGAGGGCGAGGCCAAGGGCGCCATGACCAGCGCGGTGATCGACGAGATTGTCGACGAGCTGGTGAAAAAGTCAGAGCAGATGAAAGCCGAAAGAGATAATAAGCGCATCAGGGAAGAATCGTGATGGCGAAAACGGCAGATCCCCTTATCACCATTGGC
>CAKTCH010000019.1 GCA_934538895.1 uncultured Alphaproteobacteria bacterium | reverse complement strand
GTCATTGCGAGCGCAGCGAAGCAATCCAGAGATCGTGCGACTGGATAAATTTCTGGATTGCTTCGCTGCGCTCGCAATGACGAGAAATGCCCAACCCTCTACCTTGTCATCCCGAGCGTATGCGAGGGATCTCATCTTGGGGTGAAGGGGAGATCCCTCGGGCTAAAGCCCTCGGGATGACAAGTTGGAAGGCATGGTAGATGACGTTCCGTTAAACACACACACTTTTAAAAGGGAAAGGGAATTTATGAGTATATTGCTGCGTCCCGTTCCATACTCGTTTATTTGCGAACACGTCGTTTTGACTTGGCGTGATGCGCTTTGGGGATATGAGCGCCAGTTGATTCACTGGTCCGATATCGTTGAAATTGCCAGAGATCGTCTATTGCGCGGATCGGACAATTCTTTGGAGATTGAACTTTCCTCTTTGGGAAAGCCAGAAGCCCAATATACAGGGGAACTGCTTCGTGCCTTGGCCGGTGCTGACTCAGAGGAGTCGGGGAAAGATTCAGACAAGAAATGGCTATTCCTGATGTTGGCGTGGTTGTTTAAGAATAAGGAGAGTATCTCCGATCCCTTGGACGAAGTGGAGCGTATATACGCCGAATTCGATTATCCTCCCGAAGTTGCGTGTTTCGTGAGGTATATGCCCGCAACTGATGGGTATGATTCAAGTCGGCATAGTACTGAAGAAAATATGGCCAGATTGTTTTCTAAATGGGAACAATATCTTCTTGTAGCAAAGCAAGGTCTATAAACGGGAAGTCAGCCCAGTTTGCGGGCCGCATCGACGGCGGCGTAGGTCAGGATGCCGTCGGCGCCCGCGCGCTTGAAGCTTATGAGCATTTCCATCAGCACCCTGTCGTAATCGAGGACGCCCGCCTGCGCCGCAAATTTCAGCATCGCGTATTCGCCGCTGACGTTATAAGCGAAAGTCGGCACGCGGAATTCGGTTTTGACGCGGTGAACGATGTCGAGATAAGGCAGGCCTGGCTTGACCATGACCATATCCGCGCCTTCATTGAGATCGATGGCGACTTCGCGCAGGGCTTCGTCGCTGTTGGCGGGGTCCATCTGGTGCGTCTTGCGGTCGCCGTTTTTCAAGGCGCATCCGGCGGCGTCGCGGAACGGGCCATAAAAAGCGGAAGCGTATTTCGCGGCGTATGAGAGGATGGGGATATTTTCATGACCGTTATCGTCAAGACCCGCGCGGATGGCGGCGACCATGCCGTCCATCATGCCGGAGGGGGCGATGATATCCGCACCGGCATCGGCGGCGATAACGGCCTGGACGGCAAGGTTCTCCAGCGTCAGGTCGTTCATCACATAGCCGCGTTCGTCCAGCGGGCCGCAATGGCCGTGGTCGGTATATTCGCAAAAACACGCATCGGCGATCACGATCATGTCGGGGCAGGCGTCCTTGACGTTGCGGATCATGCGCGCCATCAAACCGTCCGGTTTCAGCGAGTCCGTGCCGTGATCGTCCTTATGGTGCGATACGCCGAACAGCATGACGGATTTCACGCCCGCGTTTTGCGCTTCCCTTACGGCGGCGGCGACGGATTTTTCGGTTTCGCGGAATACGCCCGGCATGGAATTGATCGGCTGGCGTTCAGTGATGTCCTCCTCGACGAACAGCGGCAGGATCAGGTCGGCGGCGGTCAGAGTGTTTTCACGCACCAGCGCACGCATTCCCTCGGACGTGCGCAGGCGGCGCATCCTCATCAGGGGCGGTTCGACATTGATCTTGATTTCATGCGCTGACTTTCTACCGACCAGTGACAGGGTCATTTCGTTTGCATCCTTGAGAAGGGTATGGCCTAATCCTGAATGCATATAACTCCCTGGGGGCTTACCATGTCAATGAGTACCGACGAGGAAATACTGATCGGCAGACAGGGGCCGGTCGTTCATGTTACCTTGAATCGCCCGGCGGCGCTTAACGCCTTGTCCCACAATATGATTCAGCGGCTTTTGACTGGGCTGGACGCGTGGGAAAAGGATACGTCGGTGCAGGCGATCCTGTTCGCCGGGGCAGGGGGCAAGGCTTTTTGCGCCGGGGGTGACATCAAATCGACATGGGTAAACCGCCGCGCCGTGGTGGCCAACGATCGCTATTTCCATGACGAATATAATTTGAACAGGCGCCTGTTTCACTATCCCAAGACACTGATTGCGCTGATGGACGGCATTACCATGGGCGGCGGTTACGGCGTGGCAGGTTATTGCGATTATAAAATCGCCACCGAAAACACGCGCTGGGCGATGCCTGAAACGGGCATAGGTTTCTTTCCCGATATCGGTTGTTCGTATGAGTTGACGCGGATGCCGGGAAATCTCGGCGTTTGTCTGGCGCTTACGGGCATGACCGCAGGGCCGGAAGATGCCTGTTATACGGGCGTGGCCACACATTATATGGATGCGGAAACATTGCCCGCTCTGGTGCGCGGCCTGAGCGCGGGGCAGGATGCAGGAGCCGTCATCTCACGCTATAATAAAGCCCCTGCCATTGCGGGACCCATCGCGCAGCATGAGGAAGTTATCGGGCGTTGTTTTTCCCATGCGGATGTTCCGGGCATAATCGCCGCGCTGGCGGCGGAGCCTTCCGCATGGGCGCAATCGGTTCTGGCGCTCTTGCGGACGCGCTCGCCCTTATCGCTTTGCGTGACATACGAACGGATGAAACGGGCGCGGGGGCAGGATTTCGACCGGGTGATCGAGGATGATTATGTTATTTCCCGGCACTTTATGCGCGGGGACGAATTCTTCGAAGGCGTACGGGCGATGCTGGTCGATAAGGATAAAAACCCGCGCTGGCAGCCTGATGCGCTCGACAAAGTTTCAGAAACGGCGGTTTTGCGCCATTTCGAACCTTTACCGGGCCGCCTGAACGAAGGATTTAAAGGTTGAATTCGGCTTCAGGTGCGTTATCATTTTGATAATAAAGCTATAATATCTTGTAAGGGGTAAATTCGCCGCTTCCGGCTTGTTCTCAATACCTGACTCTGGAGACTGAAACGTGACCGCGACCGCTTATTACGATGCGATCCAGCTTATCGAACGCCTGCACCGCCATTTCCTTGACGTGCTGAAAATCGAACTCGACCGTAAGGGGATTCAGGATATCAACAACGTGCAGAGCATGATCCTGTTCAATATCGGCGACGATGAAATGACCGTCGGCGAGTTGACGATCCGCGGTTACTATCTCGGCTCTAACGTTTCCTATAACGTCAAGAAGATGGTCGAGAACGGTTACCTGATGCAGGAGCGTTCCGTTCATGACAAGCGCTCGATCCGTGTGCGCCTGTCGGATAAGGGCAAGAAATTGTGCGACCTGATTACCAGCATGTTCAATCGTCATGAAGAACAGATGAAGGGCACGGATATTAACGATGCGCGGCTGGGGGATCTGAATAATTTGCTGAAAATGATCGAGCGTTTCTGGGCCGGTCAGACCAATTTCAACGCGCTCAATCCTGATGATTTCGATTGATGGTCAGGGGAGGGGGTGACATGGATAGTTCTGCCGCAACATTATCTTCGGGGTCTAAGCCCCAGTTCCCCATCGAGGGGCATTCTATATGGCCGGTGATCCTGTGGATGCTGATGTTCAGTTCCGTGGTCGCTGTGGTGGCGGCGGGCCTGATCCTGAACATGATCGAAATTTCCGATTTGCCTGTCAGTGAAAAAGCGCTGACGGCGCTGATCGCCGGTTTCATGGCGCTTGAATATCTGGCGGTGCTGAAACTGATCGTGCCGAACATGACCGATTATGGCCGCTATTGCATTTATCCGGATCGCGTCGATTTTTATCCGCTGGTGCTTCTGGGATTGCGCGTAACCGAACAATCGACGCCTGAACCTGCCAGCGCCTTTTTGGGCGTGCGCATTCATATCACCGTTTCCCGGGATCGCCCGACTTTTTATCGCGTGGATCTGGTGCATCCCGCGAAGGGGCGCACGTTGAAGCTCAAATATTTCCTCGGGATGCCCGATGCCGCGCTCTATGCCCGCGAACTGGCCGATGCCATGAAACTGCCCGTTCTGGAGCAGAGTTGACGTTAGGCCGCCTCATTGTTATAAAGTAACATATCTTTAACAAGAGGCTTGCTCCCTATGGCTTTGCTCATGGCTTCGTCTATTCGTTGCGTGGCGGATAATCGCGCTATCCTGGGAATTTCCCGACTGGCAATTGAAGAGGGCGAACACGTCCTGTTGCAAGGGCCGTCAGGCAGCGGCAAGACGACTCTCATGTCCGTGCTGGCGGGGTTGTATCGCCCCGATGAAGGGCAGGTGTTTTTCCGGGATCAGGATTTAACGGCGTTATCCGGCGAAGCGCTGGACCGGCTGCGGGGGGCGCGTTTTGGTTTTGTGATGCAGGGCTTCCACCTGATCCGCCATCTGAGCGTCATGGAAAATCTTGCGTTGGCGCGTTACACAGCCGGCTTGCCGCCCGATACCCTGAAAATCAAGGCGTTACTCGAACGGCTGGATCTTTCCCGGCTGGCCGATACCAGGGGATCTTCACTGAGCATGGGGGAGTCACAGCGTGTGGCGGTGGCACGGGCGCTGGTCAACGATCCGCAAGTGATCTTCGCGGACGAACCGACTTCGGCGCTGGATGACGATAATGCGGCACGCATCATTGCCCTGCTGACGGCGCAGGCGAGAGCGCTGAAGGCCGCTCTGATCGTGGCGTCTCATGATGCGCGTATCAAAGGGCATTTTCCGCGCGTGGTCGATGTCGCTGGCGGGCGGGTGGCGGCATGAATATCGTTACACTTTCCCTGCGTTCGTTGCGGGAACGCTTTTTTCATACGCTGCTTTGCGTGCTGATGACGGGGTTTGCCGTGATGGCGGGCGTGCTGGTTATTCAGGTGGCCGGCCATGTGGAAAGCCGCATTGCCCGCGATACCGCTGGAATCGATCTGGTGGTGGGCGCGGTTGGCAGCCCTTTGCAGCTTATTCTCTCCAGCCTCTATCACGCCGATATCCCGACAGGGAATATTACGGCGGTACAAGCTGATGAGATCGCGGGAAAACGCGATGTGGCGCAGGCCATTCCTCTGGCGCTCGGCGATAATGTCGGCGGGTTTCGTATCGTCGGCACCACGGCGGCTTATGTCGGCCTGTATAAAGGCGCTTATGCAAGTGGCCGGGTATGGTCGGGGCCGTTCGAAGTGGTCGCGGGGGCTTATGCCGCGCAACGCCTGCATCTGCATGTCGGCAGCACATTTTCCGGCGCGCACGGCCTGGGGGCTGCAGGGCACCGCCATGATGAAGTATACAGGGTTGTCGGCGTATTGGCGCCGACAGGCAGCATTCTCGACCGTCTGGTGCTGACAGCCGTTGAAAGCGTGCAGGATATACACCGCCATCATCATGATGAAGAGGGCCATCACGATGATGAAGAACATGCCGCCCCCGCGGAAATAACGGCCCTGCTGGTTAAAGTGCGCAGCCCGCGCGCGGTTATCAACCTGCCGCGTGCGCTCAATCGCGATACGCAGGTCATGGCCGCGTCTCCGGCCATGGAGCTGACGCGCATCACGGCGGCTATGGGGCTGAGCGGGCGGCTGGTCATGGCGGCTTCGGCAGTCCTGCTGCTATTGGCGGCACTTTCTATTTTTACCGGATTGGCCGGTTCTCTGGAAAGCCGGGGGCGCGATCTTGCCGTTATGCGGCTTATGGGCATGTCGCGCAGGCGCCTGTTCGGCATGATCGTGATCGAGGCGGCCCTGACGGCCTTTTCGGGGGCGCTTGCGGGCCTGGTGGCCGGGCATTTACTGTTTGCCGGGCTGATTGGCATGGTCGAGCCTTTACGCGCATCGGGTGCCAGCGCCTTGGCGTTCTATGGCGGCGAAGCATTATTATTCCTGATTGTCATGGCGGCGGGACTGCTGGCGGCGCTGATACCCGCCTTGCGGGCTTACCGCACCGATGTCAGCGGCTTGCTGCGGGGTTCTGCATGATCAGGTGGTTCGTGATTGTCTGTACGATTTTCTTTATGGCTCAGCCTGCCCATGCGGTTATGGATGAAGCCGAAGTCGAAATCGATGAAACCGAACGTGATATCGCTTCCTATATTCCTGATTTCGTTAAAGTGCCCCACGGCGGATTGTCATGGGATGTCTTTGCAAAGACCAAAGAGATTTTGGTTTCCGGTAAGGACGAAGAGGGCATGGATTATGAATTCAAAATGCCTGAATTCTCTGATGATATGCGAAAGCTCAACGGCCAGACCATTCTTATGCAAGGCTATATGTTTCCGCTGGAAGCCGACGAGAAACAAGCCGTCTTCCTGTTCGGCCCGTTCCCCGTATCGTGCCCGTTCCATTATCATGTCGGCCCGGCATTGATGCTGGAAGTAAAGGCCAAAAAACCGATTAAATTTTCTTACGAGCCAATCAATATTAAAGGCCGTTTGGAGTTAATTCCTAAGGATATGGATACGGAAGTGTTTTACCGCTTGCATGATGCGGTGATCGAAAATTAAACCTGAACGGCTTTTAGCTTGTCGGTTATGTCGATGACGCCATCCATATCCCACAGCTTGTTACTCAGCAGCAGAATCTTCGTCTGATCGACTTTGCGTGTGACAATATCAAAGGGGAGCAAGGCGGCGCGATATAGGCTCATATCCGCATTAAATAATACGCCAATCAGGAAGTCGAACTTGCGTTGCTCCAACCCCTTGATGGCATTGAGCTGGCGTTTATCGCTGGCATCCATCAGACGTTTGAATTTTACCTGATAACGCAGGCCTTCGCTGTCGCTGGCGTCATAGCCGGAGGTCGATGTCGGTTCACGCTTCAGCCCGAAGGCCTCACATGCCAGATAGGTCGCGTAATCCCCTGCGGGCTGCGTCGGATTCTGGACGACCCTGCGGCTGGCGAGTTCGTCCATCGCCTGCGTTTGCAAGGAAATAAGCGCGTGTGCTGAAAGCGATTTGATATCCATGTCGTTCTTAGAACGCGGCCAGGCCTGTGATGGCGCGGCCCAGAATAAGGGCGTGAATATCGTGCGTGCCTTCGTAGGTGTTTACGGCCTCAAGGTTCATCACATGCCGGATGATGTGGTATTCGTCGGCGATGCCGTTACCGCCCAGCATGTCGCGTGCGGCGCGGGCCATGTCGAGGGCTTTGCCGCAGTTATTGCGTTTCAGCATTGAAATGGCTTCGGGCGCGGCGCGGTATTCGTTGCGCAGTGTGCCCAGTCGCCATGCCGCCATCAGGCCGAGCGTAATCTCGGTTTCCATGTCGGCCAGTTTCTTTTGCACCAGTTGCTGCGCGGCCAGCGGTTTGCCGAAGATGACGCGGTCTATCGTGTATTGGCGCGCGGTGTGGAAACAGAATTCCGCCGCGCCCATCGAACCCCAGCAAATGCCGTAGCGCGCGGAGTTGAGGCAGGAGAAGGGGCCTTTCAACCCTTTCACATTCAGGATCATGTCTTCGGTGACGGGCACTTCGTCCATGGCGATTCCGCCGGTGATGGAAGCGCGGAGCGAGAATTTACCCTCGATCTTCGGCGCGCTCAAACCCTTCATGCCTTTTTCCAGCACGACCCCGACAATTTCATCGGCGTCATTCCTGGCCCAGACGACGAACACATCGGCGACGGGGGAGTTGGTAATCCATTGTTTAGCACCGGACAGCGTGTAGCCGTTGCCGCTTTTCTTCAAGCGTGTGCGCATGGCCGAAGGGTCGGAACCGCCATCGGGTTCCGTCAGGCCGAAGCAGCCGATAAATTCGCCCTTCGCCAGTTGTGGCAGGTATTTCTGTTTCTGTTCTTCCGAACCGAAAGCATGGATTGGGTACATCACGAGGGACGATTGTACCGACATGGCGGAACGGTAGCCGGAATCCACACGCTCGACCTCGCGCGCGATCAGGCCGTAAGCGACCTGGGAAACGCCGGCGCAGCCGTAACCGTCCAGCATGGCGCCCAGCAATCCCATTTCACCCATCTCGCGCATGACGGCGGGCTCGAATGTTTCATGGCGGTTGGCTTCGAGGATGCGCGGCATCAGCCTGCTCTGGCAATATTCGCGCGCGGAATCGCGGATCATGCGTTCCTCGTCGGTCAGCAATTCGTCCAGCAACAGCGGGTCTTGCCAGTCAAAGGCGGGGTGGTGGTTTTTGGCGGTCATTTTTCTCTCAGCTGCCATTTCTCTTTTACCACGGAGAGCACAGAGATCAGGGTGCAAGGCACAGGGTCGTTGTGGTCCTCTGGAGAATCTCTGTGTACTTCGTGTATCCAGCGGCCAATATTTTACTATGGTTACCCTGGGGATCTAAAGTAGAGTCAGATAGTTTTTGATTTTTTTGTAAAAGTCTTGGTATTTGAGAAGAAGGACGAGAAGAGTGATCCTCTTTTGCTTCTTCTGCTTCTTTCTTCCAGTTCTCCATACTTTGTTGTACCTGCTCTTCAAAAACCCTGGCATTGCGTTCTCTTACTGGTTCGTAAATCTCTTCCAGAGTAGGCGTTCTCCTAAAAAGGTCGAATATTTCATATAGTTTCTCAGATAGTTTCATCGAATGTGCGCTCCCGTACCCTCTATTTTAATCTATTGACTGGCAGGAGCGAAAATAGCATAGGTCAAACAAAACTTTTACTGAAATTTAACTTTTTGAACTTTATGACAGAACAACCCTTACGCGGTCGCGAAATCATCTTTGAATTTTATCCTGTTGGCTCCTATGTAAAGGTGTCGGCGATGGATGTTAAAACCATGACCGAAATCTCGATTCAAGGCCCTGCCAGCGCAGGAGAGGTCACGCTGAAGCTGAACGCCCTGCGGCGGCTGGAATATGTGCTGAAAAAGAAGGGATTGATCGGTTAAAACGCCAGTAATGGCTTGATTTGGCACAGGGGCGGCTTTTATATATGTGCATGACAAACAAGCCCCTTATCGCTATCGCCGCCGACCATGGCGGATTTTCCTTAAAGCAGGCTATTATCAAGGCCTATGCCGATAAATACGACTTCCTCGATCTGGGAACGGATTCGGAAGAATCCTGCAATTATGCCGATTACGGCCACGCGCTGGCCGAGGCCCTTGCGCAGGGCAAGGCACAGCAGGGCATCATCATCTGCGGCAGCGGTATCGGCATCTCGATCGCGGCCAATCGCCATAAGGCGATCCGCGCGGCGCTTTGCACCGATGCGACGATGGCGCGTCTTTCCAGACTGCATAACGATGCCAATGTACTGGCGCTTGGCGGGCGCATTATAGGCCAGCAAGTGGCTCTCGATTGCGTTGACGCGTTCTTCGGCACCGCGTTCGAAGGGGGAAGGCATATAGCAAGAGTTGAAAAACTGAACACAGGTATTTGAAATACAATCAATTGTCATCCCCGGCTTGACCGGGGGTCCAGAGGGGTAAGTGAATAACTATTACGTTTACATCATGGCTAGCCAGAGGAATGGAACTTTATATACAGGCATAACTTCTGACTTGAAGAAGAGGGTGTGGGAACATAAGGAAGGTGTAGTTGATGGGTTTACGAAAGAGTACGAAGTTAAAATGCTTGTGTATTATGAAGTTCATAATGACGTGAACGAGGCCATAAAAAGGGAAAAGCGGCTGAAGCGTTGGGAACGGGATTGGAAGCTTGCGTTGATTGAGAAAGCCAATCCGCAGTGGAGAGACTTATACGGTGAGATTTGTGCCTGACGGCACTGGATCCCCGGTCGAGCCGGGGATGACGAGTGGGTGGTCGTGATTATTAAAGTTTATACCTGTCATCCCCGGCTTGACCGGGGATCCAGTAGAGTCAGACAAAAGAAAGGCAATAGACATGAGCAATGCAGCGGTGGCCAAAACAATGACGAATTATTCAAAATTTCTGACCGAGGAATTGGCAACACGCGACCCGGAGATTTTTGGCGCTATCGGTAAAGAACTTACACGTCAGGAAAACGGTATCGAACTGATTGCCAGCGAAAATATCGTATCGCGTGCCGTGATGGAAGCGCAGGGCTCCGTTCTGACAAACAAGTATGCCGAAGGTTATCCCGGCAAGCGTTACTATGGCGGTTGCGAATTCGTTGATATCGCCGAGGAACTGGCACGCGAACGCGCGAAGAAACTCTTTGGTGCTCAATATGTCAACGTGCAGCCGCATTCCGGTTCTCAGGCCAATCAGGGCGTGATGATGGCGCTGTTGCAGCCGGGCGATACGATCCTCGGCATGGCGCTCAGTTCCGGCGGCCACCTGACCCATGGCGCGGCCCCGAACCAGTCCGGCAAATGGTTCAACGCCATCCAGTACGGCGTGCGCAAGGAAGACGCGTTGCTGGATTACGATGAAGCCGAGCGCATGGCCAAAGAACACAAGCCGAAAATGATCGTCGCCGGGGCTTCGGCATATCCGCGCGTGATAGATTTCAAGCGCTTCCGCGAGATCGCGGATTCAGTCGGCGCGATCCTGTTCGTCGATATGGCGCACTATGCGGGCCTGATCGCGGCGGGGGCTTATCCGTCTCCGGTGCCGCACGCGCATGTCGTGACCACGACGACGCATAAAACCCTGCGCGGCCCGCGCGGCGGCATGATCCTGACCAATGACGAGGACATTGCCAAGAAAGTCAATTCCGCCATCTTCCCCGGCATTCAAGGGGGGCCGCTGATGCAGGTGGTTGCCGCAAAAGCTGTTTGCTTCGCCGAGGCGCTGACGCCTGAATTTAAGGAATACGGCCATGCGATCATACGTAACGCCAAGGTTCTGGCTGAAACGTTGAAAGAGGGCGGTTTCGATATCGTTTCCGGCGGAACCGACAGCCATATCGTGCTGCTCGATTTGCGCCCGAAGAAGCTCACCGGCAATATCGTCGAGAAAGTTCTGGAAGAAGCGGGCATGACCTGCAACAAGAACGGCGTGCCGTTCGACCCGGAAAAACCGATGGTGACCAGCGGTGTGCGTCTGGGTACGCCTGCCGCGACGACGCGCGGTTTCGGTGAAGCTGAGTGGCGTCAGGTCGGCCAGATGATTAACACGGTGCTCGACGGTCTGGCGCAGAACGGTGCCGAGGGCAACAAGGCGATCGAGAAAGAAGTGCGCGAGAAAGTGCGTGCTCTTTGTGCGCGCTTCCCGATTTACCCCGGCCTTTAATTTATAAAGTAAACGCCCTCTCCCGGAGGGAGAGGGGGTAAGGAAGAGAAGAAAACATGCGTTGCCCGTTTTGCGGTCATGAAGAAACACAGGTTAAGGATTCTCGTCCGACCGAGGACAATGCCGCCATCCGCCGCCGCCGCGTGTGTCCGGGCTGCGGCGGGCGTTTCACCACGTTCGAGCGCATCCAGTTACGCGAGATGACGGTCGTGAAGCATGATGGCCGCAAGCAGGTATTCGACCGCGACAAGATTTTCAAATCCATGCATACCGCGCTGCGCAAGCGCAATGTCAATGACGATCAGGTCGAAAAGGCGGTGACGGCGATCGTTCGCCAGCTGGAAAGCCTGGGTGAGGCGGAAGTGCAATCCACGCTGATCGGCGATATGGTGATGAAGGCGCTGGCACGGCTGGACACCATCGCCTATATCCGCTTTGCCTCGGTATACAAGGATTTCCGCAAGCCCGAGGATTTCAACCAGTTCCTTGACGATGTTCGCCATGAGCTGGAAGGCGGCCTGGGCGATGAGGATGTGGCCTGAAGTTTCTAAAAACATTGCCTTTTCTTTCTTTTTTGGGCATAAGTGCCGCCATGACCGCCGAAGCTCCTAAACCAGAGTCCTCTCAAAATGCCCGCAATTCCGCGGCGCGGCTTGCCGCCGTGCAGGCGCTTTACCAGTTGAAGGGCAACGACGAACCGGTGCGGCTGCTGATCGAGGAATACCGTCAGCACCGTCTGGGGAAGGCGCTTGACGACGTTCAGACCGTTATGCCCGACAGCCTGCTGTTTGAGCGCATTTTAAAAGGCGTGACGCAATACGGGGAAACCGTGCAGGAGATGCTGGCGGCGGCCCTGAACAAGGATGGCCAGCAAAGGCTGGTGCCGTCCGAACCCTTGCTGAACGCCATTTTATCCTGCGGCGCTTATGAGCTGATGTCGCATCAGGACATCGATGCCCCCATCCTGATCGACGACTATCTGAACGTCACGCACGCCTTTTACGATCAGGGCGAGCATAAGCTGGTCAATGCGGTTCTGGACCGCGTCAGGAATATGACGCGCTAAAGCGGTATAATAATACCCTTGTATTGTACGATCTTCCCTGCCGAATTCCCATCGGCATTTTAATCAAATGCAATCCATATGTAAGAGAAAGTTAATCCTGACGCTTTAACATGGAGAATAGGGCAAGAAAATGGCCTCCAGAGTCCTCTGGAGGGGTGTGTGGGAGTTCTTCAATAAATGAAAATAGCCATTCTGGCACTTGTTGCGATCCTGGTTCTCGGCGGCGGCGCTGGCGGGGCTTATTTTTATTTCAACCAAAAGGCTGAGGCCTCGATTGGCGCGGAAGGTGAACACGCCGCCGCCAAGGACGTCAGGAAGGACACTAAAAAGCCGGAGCATCTGGCTTTCGTGCAGATGGACCCGCTGATCCTGCCGATTATCGATGCAAACGGCATCAGCCAGATGGTCAGCCTCGTCATCGTCCTGCAAGTGGATGACGAAAAGCAAAAGGCCACGGTGGAAGGGCAGATGTACCGTATTAAAGATGCTTACATTCAGGATATGTACGGTTCCCTGAACAAAAATGTCGCGATCAAGGACGGCGTGCTGCAAGTGGACGTGCTGAAGCAGAAACTGAGCGCCGCCAATAATCGCGTCCTCGGTGACGGCGTGGTCAGCGACGTGCTGTTGCAGGTCGTGCAGCAACGCCCGATTTAATCTCCTCCTCTTTGAAACGATCAGGGGCGGCAGGGTTGTGAAAAATGCAGACCGGGCGCCAGCGTGCGCGCCATTTTTTCGCCGTTTATCGTGATATCTTCAGGGTTGGCAAAAACACCGATCTGAAATTGTCCGGGTTTATCTGTTTGAGACAGGACGGCCATGCGCCCTTCTGTGTCGAAATTATTTTGTGAGAGATAGTTGAAGAATCGCGGGAAAACGCCGTAGACAGCCTTT
>CAKTCH010000018.1 GCA_934538895.1 uncultured Alphaproteobacteria bacterium | reverse complement strand
GGATAAGGCCGAGTGCGCTTGAGGGAATATGGGGGTGGCGGGCGGAAACGGCTGAGAAAACGCTCCATGTCAGTGCGGCGAGAAGGCCGAATATATGGCCGGATGTTAATGAGAAGCTGCCAAGGTTAAGGCCGCGCCCGATCAAGACAATGAGTACGCCGAGAAAACCTCCCAGCAATGCCACGAAATGATGCGGTTTGAGAGGATTTTTCAGGGCGATAGCGGTAAAGAGGACGACCAGCATGGGCCATTGATAAATGAACAGGATGGCTTCCAGAGGCGGTGCGTGCTGTATGGCCGCGACCCAGCAGACTCCCTGGAGGCCTATGCCGACGATGCCCAATGCGATATACCAGTAAGGCACTTTTTTCCATTCCGGGCGCGGATCGTGGCCGCGTTTCAGCCAGTAGGCAGCAAAAATCAGGACGCCGATCACCATTTCGGTGCCGTAGTACAGGAAGGGATGGACGCCTTTCGCGGCGGCGATAAAAGCGGCCGCAGAAGCCCACAGCAGAACCGCTGCGAGGCCTGAAAGTGTGCCTTTATTGGATAAAATCAAAATGTGACCCTCAAAATATGCATGTTGTTATAGCACAGGGGCGGAGGCGATTTATTTCTTTCTTGGACTGGCGGGCGTTTGGATTTAGAATTTACGGAAGTCATTCGACTGTTTCTGAATATTCATAACCAAGCTTATCATGAACGACCCGATTAGCGCCCATGACAGGAAGGTCTGTCACCTTATTCTCAAATTACGCGAGCAGGGCATCACCGCGGTGGATGTGCTGGGCGCGATCGAGCGTGTGCCGCGCGAGATTTTCGTGCCGCCTGCGATGCGCGACCGCGCTTATGAGGATATCGCCCTGCCGATTGGCCGGGGGCAGACGATCAGCCAGCCCTCGGTGGTGGCGCTGATGACGCGGGCGCTGGAACTGACGGACCGCCATATCGTGCTGGAGATCGGGACGGGGTCGGGGTATCAGACCTGCATCCTTGCGTGGCTGGCGCGGCGGGTTTACACGATCGAGCGTCATGCCCCGCTGATGAAGCAGGCGGAAGAAATTTTCAGGATGCTGAATATCCGCAACCGCAGCAACATCACCACGCGCATCGGTGATGGCATGAAGGGATGGAAGGAGCAGGCGCCGTTCGACCGGATTATCGTCACTGCCGCCGCGCGCCGCAAGCCGCCGCAGGAATTGCTGGAACAGTTGAAGGTCGGCGGCATGATGGTTATTCCGGTGGGGGATATCGGCGATCAGGTTCTGCGTCTATACAAAAAAGAATCCGACGATACTTACGCGATGCGCGATCTGGCCCCGGTGCGTTTCGTACCGTTGCTGCCGGATATCGCGCCGGAGGATGAAGCGCCGGATATGCCGGAACAGCTGGCGTGGGCTTAAGGCATGAATAAGTTTCTGATTCTATCGGCGGGCGTTTTAATTCTGACGGGGTGTAACGCCGTCGTCGGCAAGAGCGCGGAGCAGGCGCGTTTCGTGCATTACGGCCAGGTGGGCGGTGCGCAGAGCGTGGGGATGCATACCGTGCTGGCGGGTGATACGGTTTACAATATCGCGCAGCGTTACGATCTGGCGCTGCAAGATGTGATTAATGCCAATAATCTGCAAGCGCCTTATGCCTTGAAGCGAGGGATGCGTCTGCGCCTGACTGCGCCGCAAAGTTATAGTGTTAAAGAAGGCGACACGGTCGAGTCGGTGGCGCGCATGTTCAACGCCAGCCCCAGCCAGCTGACGCGCCTGAATAATCTGAATGCGCCTTACAAGCTGGCGGCGGGGCAGTCTTTACGGTTGCCGCCTTCGCTCAAGCCACCGCCGCCGCTTTATACGTCCGAGATGCTGGCGGCACGTCAGAACGCGCAAAAAACAGTGACGGCCAAGACAGCGGCATCGCCACCGCGCGGTGAACCGGACGTTTCCGTTCCTGTTATGACGGCGCAAGCACCCGCAGGTGTCGAGCGTGAGGTTTTATCGTCGCCCGCGCCTGTGACGGCAGAGCCGCTGGGGGTGCCGCCGATGCCGACGCCGGTGAGCGCCGCGACGGCTTCCGCGCCTTCGCAAAAGGCGGTGAATGTCGCTTCGACCGCTATACCAGCGCGGGCGGGCACGAAATTCATCTGGCCGGTGGACGGGCCGGTCATCTCTTCGTACGGGCGCAAGGCGGATGGCCGTTCCAATGACGGCGTGAATATCAAGGCGGCCAAGGGTGCCCCCGTGCGGGCTGCCGAGAACGGCGTGGTGGCTTATGCCGGGAATGAACTGGCGGGCTATGGCAATCTGGTGCTGATACGCCATGCCGATAAATGGATGACGGCTTATGCGCATCTCGACGGCATGATCGTGAGCAAAGGCGCCACCGTCAGAAGCGGGCAGGCGATCGGCACGGTCGGGCAGACGGGTTCGGTCGATAGTCCGCAGCTTCATTTCGAGATACGCCGCGGGACAGAGGCGCTGAACCCGGAACCTTATCTGGCGCGTCAGGGGAGTTAGGCCCCAGATCTATTGATTTCGGAAATTTACAAGAACAACCCCCTCTCCCCATCGGGGAGAGGGTTGGGGTGAGGGGGGATAATGAATCCCGTATTGCCGGCCTGTTACAAAGTTTAATCGCCCTGTTTATGTCCCCCTCACCCACTGCGCTATGGCTTTTCCTAATCGGAAAAGCCGAGCTTCGTTGCCCTCTCCCCGATGGGGAGAGGGAACATAATCGATAGGGTCTGAACCTGGTTTCGATCAGGAGGATTGCTGGATTATCTGAATAGTCAGGAATTCAGATCGAGCGTTTTTCCGTCTTTGCGCACGGCTAACCCTTCTTTTGCCGCAGGATATAGCGGGGCGGCAATGTGCAGATCGGTTGTTGCCGCTTGCCAGGCAATCACAGGAGGCTTGTAAACCGAATGCCGGATATTACTCATTGCCGTATATTCTCCCGCCGATATTATCGTCGGCTGCAACCATGTGTGCTGATCGCATTTCCCATGGTTTGCAACGCATTCCGCGTTTGAGCTGTACTTAACGGCTAGCAGGTTATTTGAAAAATCGAGGGCCTTTTGTTGCGATGTTTCGCAATCGGTCTTCGAAAAACCTTTATCCATGCAGGCGGGAACCGACTGGAAAACCGTTGTCGTCTTGCCATCCAGATTTTCCAGGAATGCCTGTTCAGGGCTTTTTGCGCTTTCAAGGCTGACGAGCGCTACGGCGGGAATCGAGGCCAGCGCCAGAAGTTTAGCCGCCGCCTTTGTGCCGCTTTCGGTTATACCGTTTTTCACGCTGCCGAATAGTTGACTTATGCTCATTTATAAACCCCTGTTTTTAAATTTTATGCGTTATGGAATGTCTTATTTTTAGGAATATTACTATAATCATTTTTAAAAGATCAATAAAATTATAATAATGTATATTATTAAGTAATAATATACTCATGGCGCACATCGAAAGCTCATGTGCGGCAGGGAAAAACTGCTTTATACCTTGTGCAGAAATGACGGGAAGGGCTTGTTTTTACAGGTTCGGCGGCTATAGTCCTGCCCATATCTCTATTGCTATATAAAGGAAACGCAACATGCTGATTTCTGCTGCTTATGCGGCTTCGGGCGCGGCTGCCGCGTCCGCGCCTTCGACCGGTGAAGCGCTGACCATGAACCTGCTGATGGTTCTGGTGCTGGTCGTTCTGTTTTATGTTCTGCTGATTATGCCGCAACAGCGCCGTTTCAAGGAACATGCCGCCATGCTGAAGAAAATGCAGAAGGGCGACAAGGTTTTGACGGCTGCCGGCTTTATCGGCACGGTCGATCACGTCGTCGAAGGCAAGGACGAAGTGGTCGTCGATCTGGGGCACGGCGTGAAGGTGACGGCGCTGCTCTCGACGATCCAGACGCGCATGGATGAAAAACCGCAAAACGCCAAAGACGCAAAACCCGCCTAAAGTTCAACTTACCCGCATGGAAGTTTCGCCATGATTTATATGTCCCGCTGGAAAGCGATCCTGACTATCGTTTTATGCGCATTGAGCATCGCCTATTGCGTGCCCAATCTTATCGGCAACGATGGCCGCGCATGGCTTGCGCAGAATATGCCGTCGTGGCTGCCACACAAGACGGTCAATCTGGGGCTGGATTTGCGTGGCGGTTCCCATTTGCAGCTTCAGGTCGATGTCGACAGCGTTATCCGCGCGCGCGCAGAGGACCTTGTCAATCAAGCGCGCCCCGCGCTGCGTTCCGAGAAAATCGGCTATACGAAAATCGCCAGTATTCCGGGCGGGATGCGTATCACGCTGAAAAACGCCGAAGACGTGAACAAGGTACGCCGTGTTTTGCGCGGCATCGATAACACGCTGGATGTGGATGTCGGCGATGACGGCAAAATGGTTGAGGCCCGGTTAAGCGAAGCGGGTTTGAAACAGATCCGCGATCAAACGATCGACCAGTCCATTGAGATCGTACGCCGCCGTGTCGATGAAAGCGGCACGAAAGAGCCGAGCATCGCGCGTCAGGGCGACGACCGTATCATCGTGCAGTTACCGGGCGTAGACGACCCGCAATATATCAAGGATATGCTGGGCAAGACGGCGAAGCTGACCTTCCATCTGGTCGATCTGGGCGGCGGAGCGGAAGGCGGCGTGCGTTCGCTGCCGATGCAGGAAAACCCGGCCCAAAGCATTTCGATTCAACGCAGGGCGCTGATTACCGGCGATATGCTGGTGACGGCCCAGCCGACATTTCAGGATGGCCGCGCCGTCGTCAGTTTTCGCCTGAATAATATCGGCGCCAAGAAATTCTGCGATGTGACGCGCGCCAATACGCATAAGCCTTTTGCGATCGTGCTGGACAATATGGTTCTAAGCGCGCCGAATATCAATGAACCCATATGCGGCGGCTCCGCGATCATCTCCGGCAACTTTACCGTTCAGGAAACCAACGATCTTTCGATCCTGTTGCGCGCCGGCGCCTTGCCCGCGCCGCTGCATGTGATGGAGGAACGTACCGTGGGGCCGTCGCTCGGTGCCGACTCGGTCGAGGCCGGTAAGACGGCCTGCCTGATGGCGGTTTTGTTCGTGACCATTATGATGTGCATGGTATACGGCCTGTTCGGCGTGTTCGCTTCGCTGACGCTGTGGATCAACATGGCGATGATCATGGCCATTATGTCGGTGCTGCAGGCGACGCTGACGCTGCCCGGTATTGCCGGGATCGTTCTGACCATTGGTCTGGCGGTTGATGCCAACGTGCTGATTTACGAGCGCATGAAGGAGGAGCTGCGTTCGGGCCGCACCATCGGCTCTGCGCTGGATACGGCGTACAAACGGGCGTTGACGACCATTACCGACTCCAACCTGACGTCGCTGATCGCGGCGATGATCCTGTTTTCTTTCGGGACGGGGCCGATCAAGGGCTTTGCGGTGACGATGTCCATCGGCGTGGCGACGTCGTTCTTCTGCGCGATGATGCTGACGCGCCTGATGATCACGACATGGCTGCATGTCTACAGACCCAAATCCATTCCGGTATAAGATAGAAAGATATCATTATGATCCTGAAACTTATCCAGCTTGTTCCCGAAGGCACGAAGATCGATTTCTTCGGCCACCGTTTCTATGCGATGCTTGCGAGCTTCGTGATCATCGTCGGTTCCTTCAGCTGCCTTGCGGTCAAGGGGCTGAACTTCGGCATCGACTTTACCGGCGGCACGCTGATCGAGATACAGGTGCAAGCCGATCCGGATCTGGCCAAGCTGCGTTCCGAGCTGAATGCGCTGGAAATGGGCGATATTTCTTTACAGGAATTCGGCGACAAGCGCGACCTGATGGTACGTCTGCCGCAGCAGGATGGCGGCCCTGAAGCGCAGCAGGCGGCGATTGCCAAAGTGCAGCAATCCCTTAACAGCCATTTCGGCGAAGGCAAGGTTGAAGTCCGCCGCACCGAATTCGTCGGCCCGCAGGTGGGCGAGGAACTGAAGAAGGATGGTTTCATGGCCATTGTATTCTCCACCCTCGCGATCATGGGTTATATCTGGTTCCGTTTCGAATGGCAGTTCGGTATTGGCTCCCTGCTGGCGCTTGTTCATGACGTGGTCGGTATTCTCGGGTTGTTTTCGCTGACGCAGATGCATTTCGATCTTTCGACACTGGCGGCCATCCTGCTGGTGGCGGGTTATTCGATCAATGAAACCATCATTATTTTCGACCGTATCCGCGAGAATATGCGCAAGTTCAAGAAAATGCCGATGCCGGATATTATCAACCTATCGATCAACCAGACGCTGCCGCGTACGGTGATGACCTCCGGCTCGACCATTCTGGCGATTTTCGCGTTGTGGCTTTTCGGCGGCGAAGTGATCCGCAGTTTTACCTCGGCGCTGTTCCTCGGCATTCTGATCGGCACGCACTCCTCCTATTTCGTGTCGTCGCAGACGCTGTTCTATCTGAAACTGCGTCCGGACACTGCGGGCGAGGATGCGGATGATATCGGAACGGAAGCGACCAAGGTCTGAGTAATGGACGTAACGCCGCTTCTGAAACCCGGCCAGCAGATCATTCAGAGCTACGCGGGCGGGGGCTTCCGGGTGAGCGGGCAGGCCTATGCGGGCGCTGTGCTGGTATGGCCCGACCATACTGTTTCCTGGAAGGCGGCTTCATTTGAGACATTGCAGCCTTCCGATTTTTCTCCCGTATATGAATATGATCCGTTACCGGATGTGGTGTTGTTCGGCACGGGCAAGGCGCAGCATTTCCTGCCGCCAGCATTGCGCCAGAGCCTGCGGGATAAGGGGCTGGTGATCGAAGTCATGGATACGGGGGCGGCGTGCCGTACCTATAATGTGCTGCTGGCAGAAGGGCGGCGGGTTGTCGCGGCGATGCTGCCCGTCTAGGCGACAACCAGCCCGGAAGGTTTCCTGAGAGGGAGGCTGCGGTGCGCGGGTTGCCTGGTGCCGAAGCCGTGAATGCTTAGCAGGTCATCTGTGAACTCCATCAGGGCGTAAGCGCCGCAGGCTTTGCCGCTTTTATCGACATCTTCCGCCATGGACTGATGGGTCAGGTAATGGACATTGCCTGAGTGGTCGCGATAATTGCGATGACGGTGTCCGCTGTGAACGGAAATCACTTTTCCCGACGCTTCGATGACGTCCTGTATCTCTTTTTCATTGGCGAGACGGGCGGGGTAATAAACATCTTTTGCGGGGCGCGGCTTTACATTCGCCAGCATGGGCGGCCCCTTGGGAGGGATGTGCGTGAAAAGGATGACAGGTCTGGCGGCGGCGGCCAGAGATATTTCAAGCCATGTAATGTCCTGGGGATCGGGCACCACGCCCGCGCCGGAGTAACGGTTGAGATAAGGGTTCCAGATAAAGATCTGGTGCGTGCCGGTATCGATGACCTGCGAAGGGTTTTGCTGTAATTTGAAGCGGCCGCAATGGTTCCCTTCGACTCGAATGACGGGGCAGGCGGCGCGCTGGAAATGCCGGCGGAGGATCTGTATGTTTTTCCTGTCCGTGTCGGGATCGCGCGATGAAATATCGTCGCCGCCTGTCACGATATAGTCCGCCTGAAATTCATGAGCGGCGTCGATAAACCGCTCCAGCAGCGGGCCGACCTGCGTGCCTTTCTTGGCGCCGATGTTCGGGCCCAGATGAATGTCGGTTGTAAAGGCGATGCGTAATGTCATAACGGCTTTCCTGTCGTTTTGCTCCGACATTAGACAGAAGAATCCGCGCGGGTCAAATAGCTTTCATGCAGAAAAAAGGCCCCGAAAAAACGGGGCCTTGTAACTTGGTGAATAATAAGGGTACGCCGCAATTTTCATCGGTCCTTTTTCATAAAGTTCAGTGACATGATCCCAATTGATCAGGCTGTCGACGAAGGCTTCAAGGTATTTCTGACGGGCGTTGCGGTAATCGATGTAATAGGAATGTTCCCACACATCGACGCCGAGGATCGGGGTTTTGCCGTGAACCAGCGGGTTTTCCCCATTCGGCGTTTTGGCGATTTCAAGTTTGCCCGTGGCGTTATCGACAGCCAGCCACGCCCAGCCGGAACCGAATTGCGTGACGCCTGCCTGTACGAAATCGCCGCGGAATTTATCGAAGCCGCCAAGATCTTCAGTGATTTTCTTTTCCAGCGTACCCGGCAGTTTGTTGCCGCCGCCGTCAGGTTTCATCCAGTTCCAGAAATGGATATGGTTGTAATGCTGGCCGAGCTGGTTGAACAGGCCCGCTTTGGATTTGTCCTTGAAGGCTGCGACCATCGCTTCCTCAAGCGGGAGTTTTTCAAGGCCCGTGCCCACGATCAGTTCGTTGCCTTTATCGACATAAGCCTTGTGGTGTTTGTCGTGGTGAAATTCCAGCGTTTCTTTCGACATGAAAGGTTGCAGGGCATCGTATGCATAGGGCAGTTCGGGAAGTGTAAAAGCCATAATGTTCCTCCGGAGGATCTCGTGGTGAATTCGATAGAGATAACCTATACTCGTGTGCGGATTTGACAAGATGGAAATCATACGGATTTATGGCTGGAAACCTGCCTTATACGGGAACTTTATTGCGGCAGCACGATCCTAACCGCTTTTTCCTGACATTGCTGCAACCAGCGGCGGCGCGTCCGGCTTTATGGTCTTTGCTGGCGTTCCATCATGAGATTGCGAAAACACGCGCGGTAGTCAGCGAACCGACGTTAGGTTTCATGCGCCTGCAATGGTGGCGCGAGGCGCTGGAAAAAATTTATGCCGGCGATTCCGTACCGGCGCATGAAATATTGGCACCGCTGGCGCAGGCAATACACGCGTATGATCTGCCGTTTATGTTGTTCGATCATATGATTACGGGGCGCGCATTCGATCTTGAGAAAGGCACCCCTGACACGCCGGAAGAACTCAGGCAGTATGTGAACGGTACACTCACGCCGCTGACGTTATTGATGCTGAAGGTTTGCGCGCAGCCGGAAGAAGGGGCTGCGCTGATATCCACGGCTTACGGCATTGCCGGTATCATGCGGGCGATTCCTTATGAGGCGCGGCAGGGCCGATGTTTTGTACCGGCATCTCTGGCGACGATGGACCAGCTGTTTCGCGATCGTGATAAATGTTACGAAGCGATGAGGGTCCTTCACAGCGAAGCGGCACAGGCGCTGGCGGATGCGGGGGTATTCAAGGCTGGGCTGCTCAAGCAGATGGGCCATGCCACCCATTTATATCTGCGTCACATGGAGCGGCTTGGTTATGATGTGCGGGACCAGCGTTTCAGCGCACAGCCGCCTTTCTTCCATTTGCGCATGTGGTGGTCGCGTTAGGATGCGGGCTCATTAAATCCCACGAATCTCTTTATCATTGCCATTTCCACGAAGGCGAAAATCCAGAGGGAGTAACCGGATAATTCGAAACCTGCGGCACTGGGGCCCCGGTCAAGCCGGGGATGGCAGGTTTTGGGGGCTACATCCTAAAGCGCGCCAGCGGCCTTTGAACGGGCGTTTGAATCGGTTGCCGGGTTGGGCGGACGCCGGGTTACGGGTTGGCGTGGCGCCGGTTTGTTTTGCGGCGGTGTTGCTTGCGGGGCATCTGTGGTTCCCATGGCCGGGAGATCCACTGTCGGTACGGTGGCCGGGGCTGCTTTTGCGCCTTGATCCTTTGATTCTTTAGGGGGCTGCTGTAATTGTTTGTTCAACTCCCGTTTTGCCGGCGATGGGGTGGGTTCCGTTTTGGGCGTGGCCTTAGGGGTATACTCGATACGTGTGGACGGTGTACGCATATCGTTCCGCAGTTTCTTTTCCTCCCGCCGCTTTGCCAGATATTCTTTATATTTTGCGCGCTGTATTTTCTGTGTTTCGGCATTTTGCGCCACACGCGCGCGCAAGGCTTCTGCATCCTTCATCGTCACGGTTGCGACAGCGCGTTCGATTTTTTCCGGCTCCCATGCGGCGGTGCGGGCGGGGATGTCAGTTTTTGCCGTAAGTGCCGTGCCGTTACCCTTGTCGACAGTGATGCGCCCACGGCCCGACAGGACGCTGACTTGTCCATCGGTCACAAGGATGCCGTAGGCACCATCGATCTCCCCGCCCCAGAATGTGGTGCCGTGAATGCCGATGGCCGCAAAAGGCGTGTTGACGGTAACGTCGGGATCTTTTTTCTTTGCCACCAGGCCACTTGTATAAAGAAATGCGCCGTGTGGAATGGAGTATGCGGCTTTGCTGGCGGCGGCGTTCTCTTCATCGAAGATGTATTCGTCGATGGTGAACTGCGCGTTTTCGCCCAATGTGATTTCAGTGTTATCGATCAGGACGATCAGGGCCCGGCTTTCGGGGCCGGTTTCAATGATATCGTGCATATGGATCGGCGTATTCGCCGTCAGGGTGCGGGATTCTGTGCCGGGTGCGATCAAAGAGACGGTTCCTTCACCGCCGATCAATGTGCCGACGGTTACTGTTTCGGGGGCTTGCGCATAAGCAGGCACGCTTGCAAACACGGCCAGGGCCAGAATTGTCAGCAGGTGCAGGAACATGCGGCACTCCCTTATTGATAGCCTGTTCAAACTATAAAAGATTTTGGCATTCTGCCTGCCCAAGTCAACACAGACAGACACATATAAGCTCCTGATACACTGATAAATGAGGCTCAGCTTTGAGAATCAGGCGACTTTGGCGGTTTGGGCCTGTGCCGCCAGCCATCCGTCCATATCGCGCAGGGCGCGGGCGGTGGTTTCGCGTTTTTTGTCTATGCCGCGGATGGGGCGGCCCCGCGCGTCTCTTAAGTCCAGCGGCGGGAACAGGCCGAAATTCACGTTCATGGGCTGGAAGGTTTCGGCGTCGGCGCCGCCGGTGATGTGGTTCAGCAGCGCGCCCATGGCGGTTGTCAGTGGCGGGGCTTCGAGTGTCTGGCCGAGGCGTTCGGTGGCGGCGAAACGCCCGGCCATGATGCCGACCGATGCGCTTTCGACGTAGCCCTCGCAACCTGTGATCTGGCCGGCGAAGCGCAGGCGCGGCATGGCTTTCATACGCAATCTGCCGTCGAGCAGTTTCGGCGAATTGATAAAGGTGTTGCGGTGCAGGCCGCCGAGACGGGCGAAGGTGGCGTCTTCCAGCCCCGGGATCATTTTCAGCACACGGGTTTGCTCGGCGTATTTCATCTTGGTCTGGAAACCGACCATATTATAAAGAGTGCCGAGTGCGTTGTCCTGACGCAGCTGCACGACCGCATAGGGGCGCTTGCCGGTATGCGGGTTAGTGAGGCCGACAGGTTTCATCGGGCCGAAGCGCAAGGTTTCAACACCGCGTTCCGCCATGATTTCCACAGGCATACAGCCTTCAAAATAGGGCGTGTTCTTTTCCCATTCCTTGAATTCGGTTTTTTCAGCGGCGATCAGCGCGTCGATGAAGGCGTAATATTCGTCTTTCTCCAGCGGGCAGTTGATGTAGTCTTTTCCCGTACCCGCCGGGCCTTCCTTGTCGTAGCGCGACTGGAACCAGGCTCGGTCCATGTTGATCGTTTCTTTATAGATAATCGGCGCGATGGCGTCGAAGAAGGCGAGTTCGCCTTCACCGCCCAGGTCGCGAATGGCTTCGGCCAGGGCAGGCGATGTCAGAGGGCCGGTGGCGATGATGACGCTGTCCCAGTCTTCCGGCGGCAGACCTGCGACTTCACCGCGTTCGATAGTGACGAGCGGGTGTTCTTCCAGCGTTTTGGTAACGTCGGCGGAGAAGGCGTCACGGTCAACAGCCAGCGCGCCCCCCGCAGGCACGGCGTGCTTATCACCCATGCGCAGGATCAGGGAATCGCAGCGGCGCATTTCTTCGTGCAGCAAGCCGACAGCGTTTTGTTCCTTATCGTCGGAGCGGAAGGAGTTAGAGCACACCAATTCGGCGAGGCCATCTGTTTTATGCGCATCCGTGCCGCGTACCGGGCGCATTTCATGTAAGACCACGGGCACGCCCATGCGGGCGACTTGCCATGTCGCTTCGGAACCGGCCATGCCGCCGCCAATGATATGAATAGGCTTTTTTGTCATGGTTTTAGATCCTGCTTGATGCGGTTTGTGAAGGTGTTCCATAGTTTCTGGCGGCCTGTTTCGTATTTTTCAAGCTCAGCTATAAGGTTCCTGGCTGCTTGTAGTTTTTCCCCCGCGCCAATTTTTTGCGGGTGTATTTCTGGATGGATACACGACATATATAATGTGCCCTGGCCCAGATCATGGCGGATCATGGCGATAGGGCAGTTTGGGATGTCTGCAAATGTGGCTATGATCTCAGTGGCGGGATCGTCTTTATTATCAGGGAATATGGGCGTGCCGTTGCCATAGCAAATATGCGCCGATTGCCAGAAACCGTCTTCATCCTTGAAATTTACAGGCACGATGACATTTCCGCTCAGGCGCCTTTCCGGATCGGGAAGGCGCGCATATTCGTTTATGGGGCCTATGGCCGATCCCTTAAAAAGCTCGATTACACCTTTGCGCTCGATAGCATTGCTCCATGGCGGATCGTAACGGGTATGGCTGATGAAAGAATTTATGCCTGCGCACATGAGAGCCGTAACATTGCGATCCCGCGTGGCGAACTGCCTGACTTCCCGCGCGCCGATTCCTCCGAATTCGTCCGGGTAAGGAGAAACGACGCCATTTATGCCGGGCACAACGAATATACGCGTATCCGGTGTTTGTAAAATTCCGTTTCTTATGTCCGCCGGGCTGGCCGTTTCGACGCTGAAATCCGGCTGTGCAAAGGCGCGGTTCATGGCTGGCCTTATAGATCCCAACGCGCTTTCCGGGCTTTGATATATGATAACTCTATGCGGCATTTTCAATCCCTTGATGCGACTTGTGCGTCAGCCTGCGTATAATGGCCGTCCATAGTTTTGATTGGTTGATTTTGTGCAGGGCCAGACTTTTGTATATAGATTTTTCATACGCGAAACTGCTGTTCCGGTGCCGGTACAAGCTGTGTTCGGCGCAGGGCATGATTTGTTCTATATGGGGGCTGGACAGTATGGCGCGGCCTTTTTTTACCCCGCATTCAATGATGGCGGGGCCTTGAGCATATCGTGCGAGAATTGTTCCCGATTCCGGCAGAACCGGCCCGGCGCGATAGGGAACCATGACGTCAAATGATTCCTTTTCATCCTCATAATGAATTTTGACATCGCGTAGCCATGATTTTTCC
>CAKTCH010000017.1 GCA_934538895.1 uncultured Alphaproteobacteria bacterium | reverse complement strand
TCCAACCCCTTCCTTCATGCCACCACAACGGCAGAACTGTAACTTAAATTCTGGACTCTAAATTGGGGGTTGACCAAAAACCGCATCCATAAGTGTAAAAGCACCCTCAACCATATAGGGTTTCATTACATAAAGAATCATGCATTCATCCTCAAACTGTCCAAATAATCTGCCCAATCCTGCATCATAACACGGCGTTCATCTAAAAATTCTGCCCTATCATAGGCAGCTACAACTTGGCTCTTATGAGCATGCGCAAGTTGGCGATCAATGACTTCATGTCTATACCTGCATCGCCCGCCGCGTTATTTCATACGCACCACGAGATTCTATTTTCCGTGCCAACTCCAGCATGTCAGATGATTTTAAATCTTTAATGGCTCGATGCCCTATAACCGGAAAAACATCATTGTCCAAGCGCCGCACAATAGTAGCCGCATGATTAACAGACCATTTATCCTTATAGTGCGCCAGCCATTCTCGCCCAACGGCCTCAAATGTATTCGACGCATTTAACAAACGCTGGTGCTTGATATCTTTTTTGGCTTGAGAGGGGTCAATACCACTCATAAGTTGTTTTCTGGCAGCTTGGCAATTCTCACGCGCTGTAGCGAGGGATGTTTCTGGATAGACCCCTAAAGCGAGGCTTTTTTGCTTCCCTAGAAAACGGTAATTGAATCTCCAGTATTTGCTGCCATTAGGCTGAATAGATAAATACAGACCTTGGGAATCCGCCAGTTTGTATGGCTTATCCTTGGGTTTAGCGTTTTTACAGGCAATATCGGTTAAAGGCATGATGCTATCTTTTTGCTGGTATAAAAGTCATACCAGCAAAAATACCATCAAATGTGTGGGATATCATAGGACGTAAGAATACGTCAGAGGTTGGCGACCGCATCCAAGCCATTGATTTCTATTCATAAACTGACGTTATTGAACGTCTGTGAACAGAAAATTGGCGTCCCCTACGGGATTTGAACCCGTGTCGCATCCGTGAAAGGGATGTGTCCTAGGCCACTAGACGAAGGGGACAGCCTCGGAAGTGCGCTTTTTCTAATAGAGCCGGGGCGGAAATGCAAGCACTTTATAACGCTTTCTGAATAAAAGCTTTTTCCGGCCTAATCCGGGCAAAAGCCTGAGTAGCCGGGGGTAAACGCCTCCCGGCGGCGCAGGCTTTCGCGCCCCAGCCCCGGATTGTCCATGATGATCCCCCTGGCTCCGACGAGCGCGCCACAGGCGTTGAAAACGTCCTGCATTACGGCTTTAGGAGCCAGAACGAGGAACGGATGGCGCTGGCGGCCTTCGGCGGCCTCGGCCTGGCGCACGTTTTTCGGCGTGGTTTCATGACTCGCCAATGTCGCGACATGACCGCCGGCCTTGTAAAAGGCGGCATATTGCTCCGGCTTGTTCAGAATACCCACGATACCGATCCTGTCGTTGAGGGAATGAACATACTTTGTAAGCCCCAGAGAGCGCGTTACGACGGAAACGCGTTCTTCCACCCCCAAATCATGCACATCGCTTGCTATACGCTGCAACATCTCGCGCTTCATGGGTTTAGCGTTTAACAACAGATGTCCGTCCGTTTCTTTGGCCCAGTCGATCATCTCGCGCAGCGAAACGATATCCATGCCATCGGCTTCATCAGAAGACATTTTAGAAACAGCGTCCTTGTTGCTGCAAAATAGAACGCCGTTTTTACAGGCCGTCACATCCGTCAGGATAATATCGGAATCAGGCGCCGCCATCATAAGCGCACGCGCGCTGTTCGCCGGGTAAGCCGCAGAGTTACCATGCCGCGCCACGATAGCGAAACGGTCTTTCAGCAAGTCCAGAATCATGTGAATTTATCCCTTGTTCTTTAGATTTAATGTTATGCATAAGAGATAGCAATGTGCGGAATTTCACACAATCATATTGCATGACGCGTAGCAGCAAATGCAGCGAAAACAAGAAGATATTAGGCGGCTTGCGGCTCTTCCGCGACGGCGAATGCGGCATCGAGGATGTGCATTTCCACGCGCTGCGCGCCGTTCCAGGTATCCAGCTTGAAATGCCCGATCAGGTGGAGGGGACGGCTGCCCTGCTTCAGCAACGCCTGCCCGAGCGGCGTATCCGCCGCGCGGAACGCCATCGCCTTCATCCGCGCCCCGCCTTCCCAGTCACTGACCATGCAGCGCACATGATCCTCGCCGACGATATCGGCCATATGCAGACGCACCGCCGGTAACGCGAAAACAGGCTCTTCATGTCCCGCGCCGAACGGCCCGAATTTCTGCTGGATCATTTCGATGAACTGATATTGCGCGCCATGAACGCTGAGCACACCGTCGATACGCGTTTCGCTGACGCACGGCTGGCCGTTCATCTGGCGGGCGATATGATCTTTCATAAAGGCCCGGAACGCATCGAGCTTGTCCGGCATGATGGTAAAGCCTCCGGCCATCGCGTGACCGCCCCCCTTCACCAGCAAACCCGCCGCCCGCGCATCAATGAAAGCCGCCGCGATATTGGCGCCCGGAACCGAACGGCCCGAGCCGCGCCCTTCCATCGCGCTCTCCGCGCCGGGCGCATAAGTCACTACCACCGCCGGGTGGTTATACTTTTCCTTCAGGCGGCTGGCCACCAATCCCGCAAGTCCCGGATGCCAGCTTTCGTCAGCGACGATAATGATGGAATCTTCCGCCATTCCGCGATCTTCCACCTGATTGATCGCTTCAACCACCATTTCGGCCTGTATATCCTTGCGCTTGTCGTTGCAGTCGTTCAGCGTCCACGCGATATTTTTAGCTTCTTCCGGATCGTCGGTCAGCAGCAGGCGCGCGCCCAGATCGGCCTGATGCACGCGCCCCCCCGCATTGATACGCGGCCCCAGCACGAACCCGGCATGATAGACGTTCGGATCATCGGTCAGCCTGGCCACACGGCACAAAGCATCGATACCGGCATTCCCGCGTTTGGCCATTTGCGCGAAACCCGCGCGCACGAACAGGCGGTTCGGCCCCGTCAGCGGCACCATGTCGCATACGGTACCAAGCGCCACGAGATCGAGCCAGTTTTTCAGTGGCGCTTCCGGCCTGTCTTTAAAGAACCCCTGCGCGCGCAGCTTCGTGTTGATCGCCACACAGGTCAGGAAACTGACACCGCACGCCGCCAGCATGGTCAGGCCGGATGTATCGTCCCTGCGCTTCGGATTGATAAGATGTTTTGCCAAAGGCAGGGTTTCTTCAGCCTCATGGTGATCGAGGATCACGACATCGAGGCCCGTCTCCACAGCGGCGGCCACGACGTCATGCGCGGTCGTGCCGCAATCGGCGAGGATGCAGATATCGGCACCTTCCGCACGCAATTTTGAAAGCGCGTTGATATTGGGGCCATAACCTTCTTTTAAACGGTCGGGAATATAAAGCCGCGCATCGACGCCGCAATGGCGCAAAAACCGCACGAGGATGGCTGTCGACGTCGCGCCATCGACGTCGAAGTCGCCAAAGACGGCAATTTTCCGGCCATCGATAATCGCCTGCGCCAGATCGCCGGCCAGCGCATCCATGCCCTGTAACGAAAAGGGATCGGGAAAATCACGCGATAATTTAGGCTCAAGAAAACTCTCGATATCCTCAAGCGGAATATGCCGCCCCTGTATCAGCCGCGCCACGATTTCCGGCAGATTATGCTGGCGCACGATTTGCTCGACTTCATCAAGCTTCACGGCAGGAACCACCCACCGCGCCTGCATCAATGAGCTTTCGACTTTGAGCATTTTATCCGCCATAACCGTTCCCCTGCCCCGTCACGGTAATAACCGTAAATCCGCAAACAATCAAGATAACAGCCATGATCGCCTTCAGAGAGACGGGTATCTCCCCGGTTTTCATGTCATGCACGGCAAATACCGACATGCGGATCAGGGTAAACATGACGACAAGAGTCAGGGGAAGCCCTGCGATCGCAAACCCACTGGCGATGCAGGCCACCACCATCAGGGTAAGCATGGCCACGGCATATATCGCCGGCACATGCCCCGCCGCCCTGTCGGCCTGGAACGAGCGCCAGCCCATAACAAGGAAAATGGAGAACAGCAACCCCTGCGATAACGCATTGTGAAACAGATCGGAAACCTGCATTCCCGCGCCCAGTTTAAACAGGAAGTAAGTCGACGCCTCCACCAGCGACAGGCCCATGATGATAGCCAGTCGTTTGCGTAACGGCATCCGCAAGGCATCGACAACCACCTTCTGCCGGCTGAAATGGAGCACCGTACCGCCGCTGAATAATAAAACCAGCGCCAGCACTTTTATCGGTGAAAACTCTTGCTGGAAGAATACGAGATCGGCGATCAATGCCCACAAGACGGCAAAACCGAATTTATAACTGCTGCCATCGCTGAGACTCTGGAAACGCATCAGCCATGTGTTGCCGAAGTTCAGTATGAAGCAGACGCAGATCCACGCCCCCAGCACCACCAGATATTTAATCCCGATATCGGTTTGCCCCTGAAACAGGAACCACGCCGCCAGCAGCGCCCAGACCGGGGTCAGGACACCATACAAACCGAGAACGGATAAGGTCTGCACGCCTTTGTTGCGCAGGCGCTTGGAGAGAACCCCCAGCCCCATAAAACCCAGTTCGCCTATAAATGCCATGAGGATGTAGAACATGAATTAACCCTGCTTACGCGACATATGTATTACCGCCCGAAAGGCAAAGAACGGTTATTGCCGGACGGCTTTGCCGCCGCGTTCTGTTGCGGCGTATACATATTCACGAATTCAACCATGGCATGGGCAAGCTTCTCGTAATCCTGCCGTTCATTATACAAGTGACATGACACGCGCGGCAGATAAACGCCGTTGATTTCCGAGGCATAAACCTCAAGCTTATGACGATCGGTCATGTAATCATATATCTTCAATAGGGTTGGCTTTTTGAGCGCCTCGTCGTCGAACTGCAAACCCTTGAGCGGGATAGTGAACATCGATCCCACCATATGGTCGGGGCAGGCTTTCGGCAAACCGAGCGCCCCGAATACGATATCGCGTGCCTCGATTGCCAGATCATGATTGCGTTTATAGATGCCGTCCCATCCTTCCGGATGCAGCGACGTCATATACGTGATCGTATCGGCGATCATGATGCGTGGCAAAGGGTCCATCACGCCCTGCCAGCCGAAACGATCTTGAAAAGGAACGTCGAGGCGGGCATCGCCGGAGCTGACCGCCGGAATGATATTATGCTGCTTGTCGGAGCGCACATGCAGGAAACCGGAAGCCCAAGGCGCACAAAGCCATTTATAATGGGCACCGGCATAGTAAGCCGCACCGATATCACGGACATCAACGGGCAATTGCCCCGGTGCGTGCGCGCCATCGACAAACGTATCGATTCCCTTTTCTTCCAGAGCCGCGACAATCCGCTTTACAGGAAACACCAGTGCGCTGGGGCTGGAAATATGGTCGATCAATGCCAGTCTGGTATGACCGCTGGCTTTGGCCAATATGGCATCAACGATCTGTTCGTCGCTTTCGAGGGGATACGGAATCTCGACCGTAACAAGTTTAAACCCCTGCCGCTGCGACAACCCTGTCAGAAAATCTTTATAACTCGGATAAATATGGTTCGTGACCAGAAGCTCGTCGCCAGGCCCCAGGTCGACGGACTTCACAACGCTGTTCAGGGCGTCCGTCACCCTGTCCGTCAGAACAAGGTCTTTTTGCCCTGCCCCGACAAAGGCCGCAACCGCCTGCTGCGAACGATCCAGCATCTGCTGATACTCGCCCTTGCGGATAAAGGCTTCCCGGCCACCGTTGATATACTGGTCCAGCTCGGCCTTTTTCCTCATGAGTTCAACAGGCGTCGCCCCCACGGAACCGTGATTAAGGCTGGTATAACGTGTAAAATTCCAGACGTCTTTCCAACTTTTCCCGGTCATTATCCCCCTCCACTCATAAACATAGCCCAACCTATCACAGGCGTTCTGGAATAGGCAAATAAGGCCGCTTAAAAACCCGCCTTGCGCGTGAAATCATGCTGTGTTTCGATGCGGCGGATCGTGCCGGATTTGGAGCGCATGACGAGGGAATGGGTGACGGCGCCGCCCGAGAAACGGCGCACGCCTTTCAGCGTCGCGCCGTCGGTGACGCCCGTGGCCGCGAACATGACGTTGTCAGGTCTGGCCAGTTCGTCCGTAGTATAGATTTTGGAAAAATCATTGATGCCGCAGCGTTCGGCGCGGGCCTTTTCGTCATCGTTACGGAACACCAGACGGCCCAGCATGTGGCCGCCCGTGCATTGGAGCGCCGCCGCCGCCAGCACGCCCTCGGGCGCGCCGCCCGTGCCGACATACATATCTATGCCCGTGAGAGGATCGGCGGTGGCCATCACCGCGCTGACGTCGCCATCCTGAATCAGCATGATGCGCGCGCCGGTTTCACGCACGGCGCGGATGATCGCTTCATGACGCGGGCGGTCGAGAATGCACACCAGCAAATCCTCAACCTGCGCGTCTTTTGCCTGTGCCAGCTTGCGCACGATGTCTTCCACGGGGGCATCGAGATCGAGAATGTCAGCGGGGAGCTGCGGCCCCACGGCGATTTTCTCCATATAGGTGTCGGGGGCATTGAGGAACCCGCCTTTATCCGTCATAGCCAGAACCGCCATGGCGTTCGGGCCGCCCGTGGCGGTGATGGTCGTGCCCTCCAGCGGATCGAGAGCGATATCGATGGCAGGGCCGCCCGCCCCCACGCGCTCGCCGATATAAAGCATGGGAGCTTCATCGCGCTCGCCCTCGCCGATGACGACGGTGCCGTCTATATGCAGGGTATTGAACGCCGCGCGCATGGCATCGACGGCGGCCTTGTCCGCCGCCGCCTCATCCCCGCGTCCGACCAGTCTGGAAGCGGCGAGCGCCGCCGCTTCGGTGACGCGCACGGCTTCAAGGGCGACATTACGATCCATGGCAAAACCTTCCTGTGACGGCAGCATGAAAGCGGAAACGGACATGGAGAGCCTCCTTGGCTGTTATTTGATAAAGTGTA
This sequence comes from uncultured Alphaproteobacteria bacterium, assembly GCA_934538895.1. Lineage (GTDB taxonomy): Bacteria > Pseudomonadota > Alphaproteobacteria > Micavibrionales > Micavibrionaceae > Micavibrio_C. Next base: position 6,255 of record CAKTCH010000017.1, on the reverse strand, counting down.
GGAATTCTATAAACTTTTCTCAATGCCGCGCTGCGCGGCATCCTCCGGAAAAGCAGGGACGGAACAGGCTTCGCAGGCGATTTACGGCGCCTTAAAGAATATTTTTCATAACGAAAGAGGAAGGCAATGGTATGAATTTCACGAACATCCTGAACGCCATTTTCGGTCATAGCACCAAAAACCCGGACACGCACAACCCCAAACTATACGCCCTCATCTGGGGGATGGGACTGTGGCTGATCGTCGCCGTCATCGGCGGCAGGGCCGAAGCATGGGATTCACCGCTCTATGCGCTGATAGGCTTTCCTTTTATGATGATCGGCGCGGGCGTGCTTGGCTGGTATTATCCGCAACACGGCTGGCGGCACGGTTTCTATATATCGCTTGGGCAGGGAATCGGCATCATCATTTCAGGCCTGCTCAGCGGCGCTGGCCTGGGCCTGTTCCCCCTGACGATCATAGCCGTGTTGTTACTAAGCCTCCCTTTTATTGCAATCAGCGCACTGACAGCATTCATAAGAAATAGAATAAAGCCCCGTACCTAGAATTTAATCCGGAAACGATTCAGTTCATCATGCTGCCGAAAACTTTCTTTAAAATATCGGTCGTGCGCTTTGCGGGATTGGCGCGGATGGCGGCTTCTTCCTGCGCCACGTAATAGAAAATGCCGTCCAGCGCCTTATTGGTCACGTAGTCGTTCATGTTGGTTTTCAGGTTGCTGGCCAGTGGGATTTGGGCGTACTGCGCGGTAACGGCGTCATAGGCTTTGACGGCGCCCGCTTCCGCCAGGGATTGCCGGATGACCGGCTGGATTTCTTTCGCCAGATCGGGCCCCATCGTTTGGCGCAGATATTGCGTCGCCGAGTCCTGCGGGCCTGTCAGAATGGCTTGCGCATCCGTCACCGTCATTTTCTGAATGGCCTTCACGAATAGCGCACCGGCCTTAGGCGTGGCGATTTCCGCCGCACGGTTCATACGCGCTTCCAGATCGGCGGTCAGGCCGCCCATGCCGAATTTTCGCAGCATCGTATCGGCTCTGGCGACAGGGGCGGGCAACGGAATCTTGATGTTGGGATCGAGGCTGAAGCCGCCTTCCTTCCCGAGTTGCTTCACCACGGCTTCCGTACCGACTTTCAATGCGTCTTTCAGGCCCGCGCTGATTTGCGTATCCGACAACGCGGAGGCCGTCACGGCGCTTTTCGGCGAAGGCGTCGCGGTGGCTGGTGCGGTTTGCGTTTTGGTCAGCGCCTCTACCGCCTGTTTCCCGGCATCGGAATTCAAAATCCTGTTCGCCGTGCCCCACCAGTTATCCTGCGCCTGCGCCGCCGATGAAATCATCAGGGCCGATAGCACACACAAAGACAGAAGTTTTTTATTCATGCCTGTTCCTCCTCGATACGCATGACGCAGGGCTTGCCCTTGGCCAGCTTCATCTGGCCGATCTTCTCCGCCGCCTTGCGCATGTCCGACTGCCTGACCAGATGCGTGGTCATGACGACGGAAACCGGCTTGCCCGGATCGCGGCCACGCTGGATGACGGCTTCGACCGAAACGTTATGATCGCGCAATATGGCGGCAATCTGCGCGAGCGCGCCCGGCTGGTCGCGCACGATCACATGAATGTAAAAATGCGCGTTCAGTATATCGGCGGAGGCGAAAGCCCCGGCCCTCATCGTCCGGGCCGGTACGCCGAACACCGGCAATTCATGGCCGCGTGCGATATCGATCAGATCGGCCACGATGGCCGACGCCGTCGGCCCTTCGCCCGCGCCGCGCCCGACCAGCCAGCCCGTACCGACGAAATCGCCCTGCACATGCACGGCGTTGAGAACGCCGTTCACGGAACCGAGCGCGCTTTGCGCCGCCACCAGACACGGCTCGACGCTCTGGACGATCTTGCCGCCCGCGCGGCGGCAAAGCCCCAGCAGCTTGATGCAATAACCCAGTTCCGTCGCGTGCAGGACATCGGCGGCGGTGATATGGCGAATGCCCGTGACTTCGACGTTTTTAATGTCGGGTCTGACGCCGAACGCCAGCGCGGTCAGGATGCAAAGCTTGTGTGCGGCATCGATGCCGTCAACGTCGAACGACGGGTCGGCCTCGGCGTAACCTTTGGCCTGCGCTTCCTTCAGGACATCCTTGAAATCGCCGCCCGTCTCGCGCATGGCGGTCAGGATATAGTTGCAGGTCCCGTTCAGGATGCCGTGCACCGACTGCACGTCGTTCGCGGCGAACCCCTCGCGCAGCGCCTTGATCGCCGGAATGCCCCCGCCGACCGCCGCTTCAAAGCAAAGGCTGACACCCTGCCTCTCCGCCAGTGCCGCCAGTTCATGACCGCGATGCGCCAGCAACGCCTTGTTCGCCGTCACCACATGCTTGCCCGCCGCCAGCGCCGCCAGCACCAGTTCATACGCTACGCCGGAAGAACCGCCGATCAGTTCGACGATCACATCGATATCCGGATCGTTCACCAGGTCAAGCGGATCGCGCACCCATTCGTAATCCGCAAGCTTTACGCCGCGCGCTTTCTTCCTGTTGCGGGCGGATACGGCCACGATTTTAAATTTACGGCCCGAACGCCGCTCAAGGTCGCGCGCGTGTTTCTGGATAAGCTTGACAACGCCGACCCCGACATTCCCGAGGCCCGCGATTCCGATACGCATTTCCTTCACCATTTAAAGACTCTCTAATGTCCGGAGCCTGTGATGATCTCGACGCGGCGCGACGCGGCTTCGGCGTCGCCACCGGGCACGACCGTCGGCGGCACACGGTCGCCATGCGCGGTCACCTGAATGGAGCCCGCCGGAACGCCGTCACGCACCAGCTGGCGCATCACGGCCATCGCGCGGTCCATGGAGATTTTCAGGTTGATGATGCGGCGCTGGACTTCGTCTTTCGCTTCCGCGCGGGTGCTGGCATGGCCTTCCACCTTGACAAGGCCGCAACCGCCGCCCCGGCATTGCTGGCCGACATGGCCCGCGACCTCACGGCCCGCTGCGTTGATGGCCTTGCCGCCATGGCTGAAATAGATACGGGAGATCGCGTCCTGATAAATATCCGCGCCACCGTTACCCATCGGAACCGGCAGCATATGGCCGTCGATCATCGGCGGAATGCCGCCATGGCCGTAAGGAGTCGCCGGGCCGTAGCCCCCGGCATTATAGGCTGGTATCTGATCGTCCAGCGAGAATACGGTGACATGACTGTTGCCGCCGAACGGCTGGCCCGTGCCTTGTGGCAGGCGCGGCGCGGGCAGCATCGCCGTTTGCTCCGGCACGTAAGGCGCGGACATATCGTAATCGTCGAGCGAGAAAACCTGCACGCTGCTGTGGCCGCTATTCTTCAGCACGTCTCTATAGGCGCTTTGCAGCTGCTCATCCGTCATGACAGGCTGTTGCGGCTCCTGGACAACCGTTACCTCCTTATCCTTGTTCATGGATTCGCAGGCGGTCAGGCTGGTGGCGATCAGGGCAATACCGAAAAGGCGGATAAATAGGCGCAAGATTCTGAGCTCCGTAAGAAATATTGTCAGAAGGCGCTATCGTGACCCATCCCGCCGCAGGATTCAAGGGTTTAAGCCGATTGTGCCGGCGGCCATCCTCAGGCATAGTTCTGTCCATGAGCAAACCCGACAAAGACTCGACAGAAACACCCCCCGCCCCGCTGCCGGATTTCGTGCAGATCGGGCACATATTGATGGAAGCCAGCCAGCGCGCCCAGCCGCTGATACAGGATTTCCTGCAAAAATACGACCCCGGCAAAACCTTGCCGCCGGACACAGCGCACCTGCAGGAAGCTTATGTAAAATTTATGGGAAATGTTATGTCCGACCCGCAAAAAATGGTCGATATGCAGGTCAAATTCTGGAACGACTGGACGAATCTCTGGGGCGAAACCACCCGCAAATTTCTCGGCGGCGAAGGTAAAACCTTGTATGAGCCTGACAAGGGCGACAAGCGATTTAAATCTCCCCTGTGGGGCCGGAGCGCCTATTTCGATTTCATCAAGCAATCCTATCTGCTGACCAGCCGCTGGCTGGAGAGCATAGCCGGGAATACCGAGGGGCTGGATACCGAAACGCGCCGGAAAATCGATTTCTACACGCGCCAGTATATCGACGCCGTCGCCCCCACCAACTTCGTGCTGACCAACCCGGAAGTGCTGGAAGAAACGATCAGGACCGGCGGCGACAATCTGGTCAAGGGTTTGCAGAACCTGTTACAGGATCTGGAGCGCGGCCATGGCGAACTGAGCATCAGCACCACCGATTACAAGGCCTTCAAACTCGGCGAGAACATCGCCACCGCGCCGGGCAGGGTCGTGCACCAGAACGACCTGATGCAACTGATCCAGTACGAACCCGCGACGGAACAAGTACGCAAGCGCCCCCTGCTCGTCATCCCGCCATGGATCAATAAATATTATGTCCTCGACCTGAAGCCCGAGAACTCTTTCGTCAAATGGCTGGTGGCGCAGGGCCATACGGTTTTTATCGTATCGTGGGTCAACCCCGATCGCCGCCTTGCACAAAAGACATTCGACGATTACATGCAGGAAGGCGTGCTGGCGGCCCTGGACCGTATTGAAACGATCACGGGCGAGAAACAGGCCAATGCCGTCGGCTACTGCCTTGGCGGCACATTGCTGGCGGTGACGCTGGCATGGTTGCAGGCCCATGGCCGCGCCGACCGCGTGGCGTCCGCCACCTTCCTGACCACGCTGGTCGATTTCGAAAACGCGGGCGAGATGAAACTTTTCATCGACGACGCGCAACTGAAAGTCATGGAACAGGATATGGAGGAAAAAGGCTTCCTCTCGGCCAATGCGCTCAAGAAAACTTTCTCGGTGCTGCGCGCCAATGACATGATCTGGTCGTTCGTGGTCAACAACTACCTGATGGGCCGCGAGCCTTTCCCGTTCGACCTGCTCTACTGGAACGACGACTCCACCAACATGCCCGCGGCGATGCACAGCTTTTGCCTGCGCCGCTTCTACCGCGATAACGTGCTGGCGACCCCCCGCGCTATCGAGATCGAGGGTACGCCGATCGATATCGGCAAGATCGAAACGCCCTGCTATTTCCTTTCCACCCGCGAAGATCATATCGCGCCCTGGAAGGCCACATACGCGACCACGCAAATGGTCAAAGGCCCCCGCACCTTCGTGCTGGCGGCTTCGGGCCACGTCGCGGGCGTCGTCAATCCGCCGGCCAAAAAGAAATATTGCTACTGGACCGCCCCCGGCACGCCCGCCGACAGCGATGAATGGCTGCAATCCGCCACGCAGACAGAGGGGTCATGGTGGCCGCATCATAATGAATGGATCGGGGAATTTTCCGGCGGCGAAGTACCCGCGCGCAAGGTCGGAAACGCCCTTGAACCCGCGCCCGGCAGTTACGTGAAGATGAAAGCGCCGGAATAGTCTGGGTCTATATTGTGCGAGGGCGCCGCGATCACCGTGCACGCCGTGTTCAGATTCTTTATGTTCTGGAATTAATGGGTTCTGTGTCTAAGAAAGGGAGTTGGAGGATCTACCGCCCTTCGACCTTGAGAAGGTTCGTATGCTTCTTCAGATAACGCACGGCAAGGCAGAACACCAGAATGACCGTAAAAGTAACCGGCCAGATGAAATCCTCCGCGAGCCATTCAGTCAGCGTTTCCCTTTCGAACACCAGATCCGTCACCATTTCCGTGACCAGAAACGCCGTAGCCATGCCCAGCAAACCCTGATACTCGCGCTTGAGGACCGTGCGCCATGAAAATGCCATCTCGGGCGGGCGCCACAGCTTGAAGTGCGGAATGATTACAGGCGTTTTCGCGCACCAGTCGTCGTAAGCGTCGCCAAATTTTTCATGCAGGTATTTTTCTTCGGCAAGGATAATCCGCTCCATATAGATGAAAAAGAACATCGACACGATCAGCGCCAGCCACCAGACCTTGATCGACAGCACCACGCCGAGAATAGTGATGAAGTTACCGAGATAAAGCGGATTGCGCACGATAGAGTACACGCCGGACGTATTCAGCACATCGGCGCGCTGCCCCTGCGTGTTGCGCCCCGACGTGCCCGCCGGAACGAAGCCGACCGTCACCCAGCGAATGGCCAGCCCCGACAACGACAGCAGGAAACAGAACAGGACCCATAAATCCTCGATATGGTCGCCGACCATATCCTCGACCCTGGCCCCTTCCTTGACCGCCAGCAACAGCGGCGCGATAAACAACAGCGGGATATAGCTGCGCCACCGGAACAGAT
>CAKTCH010000016.1 GCA_934538895.1 uncultured Alphaproteobacteria bacterium | reverse complement strand
TCACCAGGACCGCCTGTATCGCGCGCCGGAAAAAGCCATCTGGGCCGCGCGCGACTATACGCTCAGCAACGATACCGAAGACGAACCGGCCAAGGACGAATCTCTGGTAATCGCCGAAATGGCCACCAACATCCCCACCCTGACCGTCTCCGAAGCGGTGATGCGCCTCGATCTCGCGCATCAGAACGCTTTCCTGTTCCGCAGCGCCAAGCATGGCGGTCTCAACATGGTGTATCGCCGCGCTGACGGCAACATTGGCTGGGTCGATCCGGGCGATGTCGCCAAAGTGGTGAAAGCGCCGGAAAAATCTGCAAAGAAAGCCGTCGCGAAAAAGACACCCGGTAAGAAAACGGCCAAAAAGCCTGTCGCCAAATCGAATGTCAAAAAACTGCCGGTAAAGAAAAAATCCGTCGTGAAAAAATCTGTGACGAAAAAAGCCGTCGCGAAGAAAACCAAAAGGCACGCTTAAGTTTTGCGGCTATGCTCCGCCGTCCACGGCGGGATGCATAATGTTCTTTTGTAAAACGATTTTCGAAACGCCCCGAAATGGGGCGTTTTACTTTGTAAAAAGCAACTTACGTCTCTATTTTTATAGATAGCCGTAAAACCGCGAAATTACGCTGGCACATGACGTATTTCTGTTGTATCTGATGCGCGACGTTACACCCGAATCAAAAAGGTCCTAACCTTGTACGTTTCCGATGACGAACGCCTAACGATCGATTTGATCCTGCCTGATCTCAAGGCATCGAAGGTTCCGCAAATCTACCAATATCTCTGCACCAGAATCAGCGGCATGACGGGTTTCCCGGCAAGCACGCTGCTGACGCAGTTGACGACGCGGGAAGAACAGGCCAGCGCGGGCATCGGCGAAGGTGTCGCCATTCCGCATTTACGCCTGCCGACGCTGCAAAAACCGTTTGTCGCTTTTGTACGCCTGCAATACCCGGTCGACTTCAATGCCGTCGACGATATGCCGGTGGATTTGATAATGTTGCTGCTATCGCCCGGTGGAGACGGCCCGCGCCATCTGCGCCGCCTTGCGCGTATTTCGCGCCTGATGCGCGATCCGGACCTGCTGGACGGTTTACGCGCGGCGCTCGATGAGGATGCCATCCGCGCGCTGCTCGAACAGGGCAACCAGCGTTTGCTGTCCGCCGCCGCGTAACATCCCTGGGCCAGAGGACATTAATACGGCATACACAGCGATCACATCGCAATCCACCTAACACTGTCATCCCGAGCGCAGCCGAGGGATGACAAGTTTGTGCAAAGGCGTCGTGCACGCCGTGTTCTGATTCTTCATTTTCTAAAATTAATAGATCAAGAGCCTAGTTCAGGGAAACCGGCTCCATGCCGTTCTGGCGCGCCAGTACCGCCGCATGATGCGGGTGGGCCTGCACCGCCAGCGCTGTGCCGTCCGCCGCGTGCAGCGACCACACCATATGGCCTTTCTGCACGACCGGGCGGATATAGGCCACCTCATGCAGACCGAAAGCGAGAAACTCCTGCGCGGTGATATTGCGCAGTATTTCTAACGGAGAGGGATTTTGTTCGTTCATTTTCTAACCTCGCTTACGGGCGTTATTGCCTGCCGCCCTTGCCTGTGACTTCCACATCGATCGCCTGCATCCCGTTCGCATGATTTTTCGCGGCAGGTGACTGGATCGCGATCTTGCGTGCCGTGCTCTCGGGCTGGATACGAATCATATCGATATGCAGCAGGCCATTATCAAGAGCCGCCCCTTGCACCTGAATGCCGTCAGCGAGAACGAAGCTGCGCTGGAACTGGCGGGCGGCAATGCCGCGATGCAGATATACGCGCTGCTGGTCGTCTTCCTGCTTGCCGCGTATTGTCAGTTGGTTGTTTTCCAGTTCGATATCAAGATCGTTCATCGAGAAACCCGCCACCGCCAGCGTAATGCGCAACGCATTTTCGCCGATTTGCTCAACGTTGTAAGGCGGATAGCCATCGGCCGATTTCTTGATACGGTCGAATTCGCGTTCGAAATGATCGAAGCCAAGAAAAAAAGGGTGATCGAAAAGTGACAGTCTGGTCGTGGACATGGCCTGAAAACCCCTCAAAACGAGCAAGCTAACGGTAAGGGCAGCCCGCACCGCGCAGCACCGCCTTCCATAACTATATAGAGGGGAGGCCCGAAAAATCAATAAGGGTTTCAGGATGCCCGTTTGACGAACTCACGATCGCAATAACCGCAGGTTACCTTGCTCAGCCCGTCAAAACTGTACCAGACGACCGGATGCCCGAGCGCACCGCCACCGCCATCGCAGGATACCTCATCCACATCCTGATCGACGATAATCGTTTCCGGCGAAAAATCGGCGGGGGCAGGTGAAGGGTTGGCCTTGGGCGTCGTCATCTTTGCAAATCCTTGCGGGAGTATTTTCCCTAATCTGATTTTACGATTTATTACCAATTCCTGCGTAATCTGACACTGACGGCCCCCCGTTTCAAGCCCGATTCACCAGCACAGCGCAGGAGGTTCAAGATGGATTCAGACAGCGGCCTCAAGCTGAATTTCAAGGATAATCCCGTCGCCACAGGCCGCCCGGATCATTACATGGAGATCACGGTCGATACCGGCAGGATCATGAAAAGCTGGCGGACATCCCTTTTTTCCTTTGAATGGCTGCTGCCGGACGGGCGCATTAAATCCGCACCCGAGCTTTCCGAAACCGAGCGTCCGCGCCGTGAGGCGGTGGAAGAAGCCCTGAGGCGGAACCAGCCGCTCGATAAACCCGTCCTCGGCATCGGCATGATGGATAATGTGGAAATCGGCTCTGGCCGCGCCACTTTCCTGACGCTGGTAGCCCATGGTGCCGCCAGCCTGCCGGTTCATATCCCGCGCAGCAATGAAGCCGATTTCAAGAAATTCAGGATTTGATGCTAGACTGAAAAACATGGATACGATCTCTCGCAAACGCCCTTCCGAAAGCGGCAACGTCTTTTTCTACATCTTCATCGCCGTGGCGCTTCTGGGCGCGCTTTCATTCGCCGTATCGCAAAGCTCACGCCAGACCGGCAAGGGCCTGAACGACGACCGCGCCCAGCTCGCCGCGTCGGAAATCATCTCCTATGGCGATACAGTCGCCAAAGCCGTCGGGCAGATGCGCCTGCGCGGCATTCGCCCGCACCAGATCAGCTTCGCGCATCCCGACGCCCCGGCGGCTTATGGCGCCTATGACACGAACCCGCGCGCGGAAGTATTTAACCCGCAGGGCGGCGGCGTCATCTTCCGCTCCCCTCCCGTACTGTCCGGAACAGGCGCGCCCCTGAGCTATAACTATGTCGGCGCTTTTGCGATCGATGGCGTGGGCCTGACAGGCTGCGCCCTGCCCGCAAGCCCACCGGAGGATTGCAGCGAACTTCTAATAACGGTGCAAGGCTTGAATGAAACCGTTTGCCGCATGGCAAACGATCTGCTGGGTATTCATGATAGGGATCAAGCCCTGCCAGAAGATAGCGCGCTGCCGGTCGCGCCGCTCTTCGCCGGTAACCAGAGCGGCACACCCGATCCGTTCACCTATTCAGATGTCATCGGCGAAGACGGCGATTCGGAACAGCTCAGGCAGCACACCGCCGGCTGCTATAAAAACGGCGCCAATTATATTTATTATCAGGTGCTGATCGCGCGGTGACAGTCATTTCTTTTCATGACAAGGATGCCGTGAAAAATCAGGAAACCTTGCGCCACTTCGTTCCGGCGGGCGTATCCTCGATCTCGATACCCATCTGCCCCAGCTGCTGGCGGATTTCATCGGCACGGGTGAAGTTCTTCTCCGCCTTGGCGTTCTTGCGCTCCTGCAACAGGGATTCGATCGCACTGGAATCGACCCCGTCCTGCACGCCATAACCCAGCCATATTGCCGGATCCTGCTGCAAAATGCCCAGTAAATCCCCCGCCGCCAGCAATTGCGATTTTATCCTTTTCAGATCGTCCGGGCCGCTGTCCGGCGGCATCTTGCAAAGCCCGTTCAATTCCGCGATCACTTGCGGCGTATTGAGATCGTCGCACAGCGCCGCCATGACGCCTTGCGGCACATCGCCCGCTACAGCATCAACATCCTTCAACTCCAGCACTATGCGGTAATAACGGTCCAGCGTACCGCGCGCCTGATCGAGCGCGTCGCCGCCGAAACTAAGCGGCGCGCGATAATGCGCGGACAGCAATGTCAGGCGCAGCACTTCGCCCGGATAACCCTCGATCAGGTCGTGCACGAGACGGATATTACCGATCGATTTCGACATCTTCTCGCCGTCCGCCGTCACGAACCCGTTATGAATCCAGTATTTCGCGAATTGCGTCATATCGCTTTCATGGCCGTGGGCGCAGCAGCTTTGCGCGATTTCATTTTCATGGTGCGGGAATTTCAGGTCGGCGCCGCCGCCGTGAATGTCGAACGGCAGCCCCAGATGCTTCTCCGCCATCGCCGAACATTCGATATGCCAGCCCGGGCGGCCCCGGCCCCAGGGCGAATCCCAGCCCACCTGATCGTGGGCAGAAGGTTTCCACAGAACGAAATCCGCAGGGTCTTTCTTGAACGGCGATATTTCCACGCGCGCCCCCGCGATCTGCTCGTCGCGATTGCGGCCCGAAAGCCGGCCATACGCAGGAAACGACGGCACATGGAAAAGCACATGCCCCTGCGCCTCATACGCATGGCCGCGGGCGATCAGCTGTTTGATCTGCGCGGCCATTTCGGCGATATGTTCAGTGGCGCGCGGCTGCGCGTCCGGCGCGGCTACGCCCATAACCGCCATGTCGTCGTTATAAATTTTCTCGAATTTGCGCGTGATGACGTCGATCGCTTCGCCCGTCTGCCGGGCGGCTTCCATGATCTTGTCGTCCACGTCGGTGATGTTGGAAACGTAAGTAACGCGCGGATAAAGCGCGCGCAGGACCCGCACCAGCTGATCGAACACGACCGCCATGCGGCCATTGCCGATATGCGCGTAATTATAGACCGTAGGCCCGCAGGCATAGACGCGCACATGATGGGGGTCTATGGGCGTAAAAGCCTCTTTACGGCCTGTGAGCGTGTTGTGAATTTTGAGTGTCGTCATGGCTACACTAAACACCAAAAATCCGGAATTCACCACTAAAAACTAGCTTTGACGGATACCCGGCGCGCGCGGTGGTTTGTAGAAAGGCGAACCCTTCACCATCGCGATCATGCGTTCCCGCGTAAAGGGCTTTTTCAGGAATCCCGCCGCCCCGCCTTTGGAAGCCGCGACGATATTGTCCCTGACGGCATCGCCGCTCAGCATTACGACATGGGCGGCGGAGTCGATCTTTCTGATCGCGTCCAGCGTCTCATAGCCATTGAGGCCGGGCAGGTGGATATCCTGAAAGACGATATCGGGCGCATGTTCGATATAGGCCGCGATCGCGTCCTCACCGGTTTTCGCATGGATGATCTCATAATCCTTGTTCAGGATATTGGCGGCATAGGCCGCCGTAAAGCGGTCGTCCTCGACGATCATCACCAGCGTGTCCTTGCGGCGCGCGCGGCGAACGGGGATGGAACTGGTCTTGGCCTCGTCGTCCATAGCCGCATAAGCAGTCATGCGGCGCGCCGAATGCAGGCGCTCGTCCGCAAGACTCTGATAGGCATGGATATCCTTGTTGACCTGCCCGTAACGGCAATAACGCACGCCGCGTTGTCCCGAAAGCATACGGTAGAAATTCTGGAAGCTATCCTGTTCGATGCCGTTCGCGGGCAGGACCAGCAGTAAAAGATCCCCGTCGGTAAAATGATAAAGCTGGGCGTTATCATATGCCGTGGCACCCTCCGCCAGTGCCGCTTCCAGCGCTTCGCTATCTTTCCGGTACTGATGGATCTGGCCGCGCATATGGTCGGGCCGCGCGATCATATCGTCATGGGAAAGCGTTTCCGACTGGGCGCAATGAATCGCCAGCCAGCCCGAACCTTCCTGTCTGGCTTTCTCTATAAATGTCAGGAAATGATGTTCGGGGCTTTCCCGGATGATTTTCATAGACACACGAAGTTTTTTACTTCCCCAATAATTTGTACAATTATTTAATATTCTGTATATTTCTGTCCATGGGCGTTTCCCGATTATAGATCGTTTACCAATGCCCGTGAATCCCCCCTAAGCCCTTAAAGGAAGCCGGAATGAGCGAAACCTACGACCTGATCCTGCGCGGCGGCACCGCTGTATTGCCCGGCATGACGATTGAAGTGGATATCGGCGTTCGCCAGGGCCGGATTGCCGCTATCGGCGACCTTGACGGCGCCAGCGCCGGCACCGTCATTCCCTGCCGCGGCCTTCACATATTGCCGGGCGTGATCGACACGCAGGTCCATTTCCGCGAACCGGGCGCCACGCACAAGGAAGATATCGAACACGGCACCATGGCCGCCGCCGCCGGGGGGGTGACGGCGATCTTCGAAATGCCCAACACCACGCCGCTGACCGTCACGCCTGAAACCCTCGCGGAAAAGCTGGCGATTGCTGAACAATCCGCCTACTGCGATTACGCCTTTTATTTCGGGGGCACCGCCGTCAACGCGCCGCACCTGCCGGAATGGGAAAATCTGCCCGGCGTTTGCGGCGTGAAAATATTCATGGGTTCTTCGACCGGCGATCTTCTCTCCGCCACCGACGACGAAGTCCGCGCGGTGCTGGCCAACGGCAGACGCATCGTCGCGGTGCACGCCGAAGACGAAATGATGATGAATGAGAACAAAAAGACCATTCTCGGCGATAGCGACGACGTGAAGCTGCACCCGGTCTGGCGCTCGCCCGAATCCTGCGTCAGCGCCACCACGCGCCTGATCCGCATCGCGCGCGAAACCGGGCGGCGCGTTCATGTGCTGCATATCTCGACCGCGGAAGAGCTGGATATTCTGGCCGCCAACCGCGATATCGCCACCTGCGAAGTGTTGCCCAATCACCTGACTCTCGCCGCCCCCGGCTGCTACGAACGCCTTGGCACCCACGCGCAGCAAAACCCGCCGATCCGTGAACAGCGCCATCAGGACGCCCTGTGGAAAGCGGTGCGCAACGGCCTGATCGATATTCTCGGTTCGGACCATGCGCCGCATACGCTGGAGGAAAAAGCCAAGGCTTATCCGGCGTCCCCCAGCGGCACGCCGGGCGTGCAGACGCTGGTGCCTGTGATGCTCGATCATGTGCATAAAGGCCGCCTGACGCTGGAACGTTTCGTCGATCTCACCGCTTACGGCCCCGCGCGCGTGCACCAGATCGCCGGCAAGGGCCGCATCTGCCCCGGCTACGACGCCGACTTCACCATCGTCGATCTCAAGGCGCAGAAAGAGATCACCAGCAAACAGCAAAAATCCAAAGCCGGCTGGACGCCTTATGACGGCATGAAAGTCACCGGCTGGCCCGTAGTCACGATCATTCGCGGCCATGTGGTCATGCAGGATGGCGAGATCGGCAACCTGCCGGTCGGCCAGCCCGTGCGCTTCAGGGAGACGATGGGTAGTGAATTACCGCTCTCCTTCTCCGCCGGGAAAGCCGCGGAATAAGGACGCGAATATCCGTCAGGATATCGAATTTGGCTTTTATTTTAGATTTTTTTGATATACCCTGAAAATGTGTTTGATTCCAACACGTTATGAAATTCCCTCTGGCCGCTTCAGGCCCATTTTTAAAGCCCTTGTTAATGACTTCCCGGTAAACTGGTAAAGTGGGGACTTGTGGTGGGGAAACGAGGGGTTTCATCGCGTTCGCGGGTCAAATGCAACTGTTTTTCAGGACACTAAAGCGTAGCCATGACAACGCCGACCAGACAGACGGGCAACCAGCCTCCGGCACGTCCTGCAGCGACCGCGCACGGCGGTGCGGCTGCCGCTGCCATTTCCAATAAAGGATCCGCCCCCGCCGCCGCCCGCACGACATCGCGCCGTGCCGCCCGCGTAGAGCCGGCACGCAGTTCATCCTTAAGCAGCCTGTGGATCAGATCGCCCGGCGATATCTGGAAGAGCCGCCTGAGCTGGCGCATCACGATGGTCGTCTTCCTGACCATCCTGACCGTCCAGGTGGTTATTCTCAGCATGAATATCTCGACCTACCGTCAGGAACGCCTTGACGAGATTACCGAAGCGGCGCGTTCCGCCATTGCACCGCTGATCGAGGAACGTATTACCGACCTGCTGGCTTCGCCGATCGATACCGAGGAAGCGAACCGCGTGCTGGAAGGTACGCGCATTCAGGGCATGGCCATTTATTCCGTCGACTATAATCTGCTGAAAACGTACGGCGACCCGCTGATCACGACACTGGACATCCGGAATGGTTATACGGCACAGCCCTACTACGCCGCTGATAATTCATATTATGAAATGATCTTCCGCCCCAAAGCCCTGAGCCGCCCGTTCGTCGTCGTGGCCAAGGTCGATTCCGCTATGGTGCAGCAAAAGGTTTTCGATTATGTCGAGCAAACCATCCTGATCATGCTGCTGATGTCCGCCTTCGTCACCACGGTCTTGATGATGGCGCTCGGGCACTGGCTGCTGGAACCGATTCTGTTCCTGCGCTCCAACCTGATGCGCGCGTCCGAAAACCCCGAAAATCCGCGCGTGGAAAAATCACCGTTCGATCCGACCGATGAAATCGGCAGCGCCATTGAAATCGCGCTGTCCCTGATAAAGCAGAACGCCGACAACATCAAACGCATCAAGAGCGCCGCGCAGGACCAGATTCACAAGCTTGCTTATTACGATACGCTGACCAGCCTGCCGAATCGCATTTTATTCCTGCAAAAGCTGAATGAAATGGCAAGAACGCAAGGCACCGAAAATCCGGGCCGCTATGCCGTCATCGCCATGGACCTCGACCATTTCAAGGATATCAACGATACGATGGGCCATAATGTGGGCGACGCGATCCTGCGCGGCGTCGCCAAACGTCTGCGGGCCTCCCTGCCGGAACAGGCGATCGTCGCGCGCGTGGACGCCGATGAGTTCGCCATCACCATACCGCTGACCGGCAACACCATTACGTCGCGTGACGTCGCCGAGCGCGTCATCGGCGTTATCCGTTCCGAACCGTTCAAGGTTTTCAATGAAAACTTCCAGATCCGTTCCTCCATCGGCGTGGCCACGTTCCCCGATGACGGCGTCGATCCGGATCAGGTGCTCAAGCACGCCGATATCGCGCTGAACCGCGCCAAGGAAGATGGCCGCGACACTATCAAGGAGTATTCCGAGGATTACGACCGCGCCGTACAATTGCGCTTCCAGATGCTGCGCGATCTGCGCGACGCGATGGAAAAAGACCAGCTGCTGCTTTATTACCAGCCGCAGCTGGATTTGAAGACCGGCAAGGTCATCGGCGCCGAAGCGCTCATCCGCTGGTGGAAGCCCGACGGCAGCAAGGAAGGCGGTCACTTCATTTCCCCCGCCGAGTTCATCCCGATCGCCGAGCAATCCGGCCTGATCGTCCCGATCGGCGAATGGGTGATGAAAACCGCCGTCACGACCGCCATGACATGGCACAACGCGGGCCACGATATCCGCATCGCCGTCAACGTATCCGGCGCGCAATTCTACCAAAGCGATATCGTCGCCTATACGTCCAGACTCCTGCGCGAAAGCGGCCTGCCACCGCATCGCCTGGAGCTGGAAGTCACGGAATCCGTCTTCATGGAAGATATCCAGCACACCATCGCCATCCTGCAGAACCTGCATGGTCTGGGCGTCGAACTGGCGATTGACGATTTCGGTACCGGCTATTCGTCGCTTTCATATCTGCGCCAGTTCCCCATCGACCGCCTGAAAATCGACCAGTCCTTCATCCGCAACGCCTTGCAGAACCCGGATGACGCCGCCATCGCCCGCACGATCGTAGCACTCGGCCACTCGCTGAACTTGAAAGTCATCGCCGAAGGCGTGGAAACGAAAGACCACGAGCAATTCCTCATCGCGCAGAGCTGTGACGAGGTACAGGGCTTCCGCTATTCCAAACCGGTGCCGAAGGACAAATTCCACGAATTCATCACCACCTATGGCGGCGACATTTCAAGCTTTTCCTGACACAGGCCTGCGAACCGCGCAAACGGCAAGTTCGTTGCATCAATTTCATTTATATTACAGGTATTTGCAGAAAGGCCGGTTTACCCCTTCCGCTTTTTACTTTCTTTATGGCCTTACATTTATTAAGGCGCGCGCTTATATTGATCCGGTAACGAACAAGGATTTTCTTTGAACATCGATCTTTTACTGGCAAATAACGGAGAAGCTGGACTGGTGTGCGATCGGGCTGCGGGCAGTCCCGTGGCCGGGATCATGTTCGATTCCGATACCGGGCTTCTGAGCATTGAATATACCGAACTCGACCCCCTCGATCTCAATATCCCCGTCGATGACAGCTATGTCGAATTGCTGTATTACGCCACATCGATCCACATCGGCACCATCGTCGACGGCGAGATCCGTGAAAACCGTCAGGTGCCGGTTTTACTGCTGAACGACCCGGCGGCGAATAACGATCGCGCGCGCTTTGCCAAACCCCGCTCATCCGTGATCGCCTTCGAGCGTTTCCTGAAAGCGTGCGTTAAAGGACAGCCGATTCACCGCGAAGACCTGGCGGACGAAAGCGCCAGCGGTTCCGTCATGGGCGGCATGAGCGCGGCACTGATGAAATTCGCGCCGAATCTCGTGCGTCAGCGCACGATGGAGATCGCCCCGACGCTGGCGCCCAAGGGGCCGAACGCGCCGGGCCTGCATCTCGGCGGCGGCGGTGGCCGTGGCACCACGGGGCAAGTAAACCCCCTGCGCGGACGCAAGCCGCCCACGCATCGTGATGACGAAGACGACGATCAAGGCAGACGTTAGCGCTTTAACACATGCTGCGCGAATTTGATGCCCGTGAGCTGCTCCAGCTTTTTGACCGAGTTCTCCAGCATCATGCCTTTGGCCTGTACGAAGAATTCGCCCGCCGGCCCCTTGCCGTCGTGGCCTGCATAACGGAAATAGACGCTGTCGCCCCCCGTTGACATTTTTATACCAGGGAAATCTTTTGCGGCGCTCTTGGCGATCTTCTTCAGGGGGCGGTCCAGGTCCGCTGGTACCATCTCGTAATTGAACTGCTTCAGAATGCTATGCACCTGCGGCGCGGAAAGGCTGGTAGTCGGCTTACCCATAATTTTTAAATCCCTGTTTTATTGCTGTGCGCGTATCTTGCGCCATTTTACCACATTGGCCTCGTGTTCCGCCAACGTTTCGGCAAACACATGACCGCCCGTGCCGTCAGCCACGAAATAGATATAGCTGTGCGTTTCGGGATTCAAGACGGCGGCAATCGATTCGCGGCCCGGATTGGCGATCGGCCCCGGCGGCAGGCCCGGATATTTATAAGTGTTGTAAGGCGAATCGATCTCCAGATCCCTGCGCAACAGGCGGCGGCCCAGCGGACCCATGCCGTCTTCCTTAATCTCGCCTTTGGTCAGGGCGTAAATCGCGGTCGGGTCGGATTGCAACGGCATCCCGCGCTTGAGGCGGTTGATGAAAACCCCCGCGACCTTGCGGCGCTCATCGGGAACGCCCGTCTCCTTCTCGACGATGGAGGCCAGTACCATGACCTCGCTCATATTCACGACCGGCAGATCGGCGACGCGCGTGGGCCAGAGATCGTCCTGCGTTTTCTTCATCGCCGCCTGCATCTGCGCGATCAGCTTTTCCCGCGTGTCCGATTTCATATAGTGATAGGTATCGGGCAGCAGCGAACCTTCTTCGGGAATCACCGTGACAGGATCACCGGAGAGTTCGGCGGTACGGTTTAAAATCTGCACCACTTGCCAGCTGGTCAGACCTTCACGGAAGGTGACTTTACGGTCATAGACTTCGCCCGCCACCATCTTGTGCAGGATCTGCGCCATCGAAGCCCGTGGCGGAATTTCGTATTCGCCGGCTTTAAGTTGCGTGTGAACCTGTTTCAGGCGCGCCGCGATCTTGAAGATCAGATCGTGCGTGATGGCCCCATCGCTTTTCAGGCGCGCCGCGATACCGGCAAGGCCGCTGCCGCGATCGATCAGAATCAGCCTGGTTTCCGCGAGCGGCCCCGGCTTGCGGTATTCATGCAGGCACCAAAGCCCCGCGCCAACGCCGAGCAATAGCAGAAGCGTCGTGGTGAATGTGAGGATCGAGATAAAAGATTTCATCGGGAAATTATACAGGTGGGAAAGGAACTGGATAGTCCCAAAATCACCGCGCCTCCCCGATGATTTAAACCGCTTTCATCACCAAGCTGGCATTGGTGCCGCCAAAACCAAAGGAATTGGAAAGCGCGATATCGACCTTTTTCTCCTTCGCGACCTGGGGCACGAGATCGAGGCCCCGGCACGGTTCCGATATATTTTCAAGATTGAGCGTCGGCGGCAGGATGCCGGTCTGGATAGCCTTGATGGAATAGATCGCTTCCACGGCGCCCGCCGCGCCCAGCAGGTGGCCGATGGCGGATTTGGTCGAGGACATGGAGACTTTATCGAGGCTGCCCGCGAACAGGCGTTTGACCGCCGTGCATTCGATGCCGTCGCCCACGGGAGTGGATGTGCCGTGCGCGTTGATATAATCGACGTCCGCCGGGCTGATTTTCGCATGTTTCAAAGCGGCTTCCATGGCGCGGAAACCGCCATTGCCGTCTTCCGCCGGGGCCGTCATGTGGAAGGCGTCGCCCGAAAGGCCGTAGCCGATCACTTCGGCGTAAATTTTCGCGCCGCGCTTTTTCGCGTGTTCGTACTCCTCCAGCACGACGATACCGGCGCCCTCGCCGATGACGAAACCGTCGCGCGCCTCGTCGAACGGGCGCGAGGCTTCGGTCGGGCGATCGTTGCAGCCGGTGGAAAGCGCGCGAATCGCGGCGAAACTGGCGACACCCAGACGGTTCACGGCGGATTCAGCCCCCCCCGCCACCATCACGTCGGCATCGCCGAACATAATCAGGCGCGCGGCGTCGCCGATGGCGTGCGTGCCGGTGGCGCAGGCCGTGACCACGGAATGGTTCGGGCCCTTGAATCCATGCTCGATCGAAACATGCCCGGAAGCGAGATTGATCAGCATGGCCGGTACGGTGAACGGCGAGAGGCGGCGCGGCCCTTTCTCATGCAGCGTCACCGAGCTTTCATAAAGCGATTGCAACCCGCCGATGCCCGAGCCGATCAGCACGCCGGTACGGCAGCGTTCTTCTTCGCTTTCAGGTTTCCAGCCGGAATCTGCGATCGCTTCGTGGGCTGCCGCTATGGCGAAGACGATGAAGATGTCCATCTTCTTCTGCTCTTTCGGCAGGACGTAGATATCGGGATTGAAGCTGCCGTCGGTGGGGGCTTCGTCTGTCGTGCGCGGCACTTCGCCCGCGATCTGCGCGGCGATATCGGAGGCGTCGAAACCCTGAATACGGCGAATGCCGCTTTCGGCGTTGGTGATGCGTTCCCAGTTGCGGTCGACGCCCACGCCCAATGGCGAAACCATGCCCATGCCTGTTACGACTACACGTCTCATCTTTTATTCCTCAGTTTCGAAATCGCACTGTCCCTGAC